>DAOVRD010000179.1 GCA_030628375.1 Planctomycetota bacterium | reverse complement strand
GGGCACGGCGCGCCGTGCCCTTGTAGCTCAGGCGCCCTCGCCTGAGTTCCGGCCATTCCCATCCTTGTAGCTCAGGGGCCCTCGCCTGAGTTCCGGCCATTCCCATCCGCCGCAGCCGTTGGTCTTGTAGGGGCGGTTCGCGAACCGCCCCTAGCCGTCATTGGTGGATTGCCAGAGCCCTAAACCCCCACCATCAGGTCCAGCAGGAACAGGGCGGCGGCCTTGTCGGGTATGCGGCCCCGCACGGCGCTGTCCAGATCCCTCATCGCGTAGGACGGGACGGCGGACCCGACACACGAGGGACATCCGTCCTCGCAGCCGCACTCCCGAATGACGGCATGAATCGTGTGCATGATCTCGTCCGTACGTTCCATGCACCTGCGGGCGTATCCCATCCCGCCCGGGTAACGGTCGTGCAGGAACAGCGCGTCGCGATTCAGGCAGCTCGAATTCACAACGGTCCCCACGTCGCGCGTGTCGCACATCACGAAGAACGGCGCCACCTCGACGAAGACGTTCGCGATCCCGATGAGGCCCTCGCTCACCACCATCTTTCGCTCCATCATCTGCTTGACGACGCTCTCGGGCGGTGCGAACCACATGGCCACCGTCTCAAGCTCCTGCGGCGGAAGCTCAAGTTTCTCGAAGCCCAGGCTGTCCCGAGAGTGGAAGCGGATCTTCTTGAACATCGGTATCGAGGTGGTGACGGTCACGTCCCCGAAACCGATCTGAGCGCCCTGCCACTCCCCCTCCTCCTCGACCTCATCTATGCGGATCTGCGAAGTCTGGACCGCCTGGGTGTAGTAGTCCAGGTCCCGTCGCTGGACCAGGGCGATCTTCTGCTCCAGGTCGAGCTTCTCGACGAAGTAGGTCTCGGCGCCGTGCAGGTAGACGGCATGGTCGTGTAACTGCGAGAGCGCGCTCATCTCGTCCATCGTGCCGATGACCTTCTCCCCGTCGGCCTCGTCCTGGATGGTGTAGACCGGACCGGCGATGTTGCGCAGGTTCACCTCAGCGGCGGGATACTCCGAGCACGCCCAGTACCAATGGTTCTCGATATGACGGACCGAGCCGTCCTCCTCCAACAGCTCCAGTATCACCTGCGTATAGGGGCCGAAGGCTTCCTGTGCCTCCCGGTCGCTCATCGGCAGTTCGTGCACGGCGCACCTGACGTGACCCACGGCGACGTGCGGGTTCTCGGGGTCCACGACGGCGTGTTCCGGGCTCTGCGCGAATATGTAGCCGTTGTAGGTCATCAGGTACTGGTCCATCGGCGAGTTCTGAGCGACCAGGAAGACCACCGATTCGTCCTGCCCCCTGCCCGCCCGGCCGGCCTGCTGCCAGAGGCTGGCAACGGTCCCCGGGTAGCCCACCAGGATGCAGGCGTCCAGGCTTCCGATGTCTATCCCAAGCTCAAGGGCATTGGTGCTGGACACGCCGAGGATGTCCTTGCTCACGAGCCGTCTTTCGATATCGCGCCGCTCCTCCGGCAGATAGCCCCCCCGGTAGGCATGGACGGACCGGGCGAGCCGACGGGATACGGGCCGCAGCAGGTCCCGGCAGTTCTTGAAGATCAGTTCGGCCGCCAGGCGCGTCCGCACGAAGGCGATCGTCTGCACGCCGCCTTTGACGAGGTTCGTCATCAGGTGGACGGCTTCCCACAAGGGGCTGCGCCTGTCGCCGCCGACGCGCCAGCTATCGGACCGACCGCGAGCGGCAGTCTCCAGCGGCGGGGGATTCCAGAGAACGAAACGCTTCGGGCCGCGCGGCGAGCCGTCGTTCGTAATCAGCTCCATCGGCTGTCCCGTGATGCGCTCGGCGTGTTCCTTGGGGTTGGCAATGGTGGCGGAACTGCAAATGAACTGAGGAGACGACCCGTAATGGCGACAGATCCTCGCCAGACGGCGCAGCACGTTGGCCAGGTGCGAGCCGAAGACGCCGCGGTACGCGTGCACCTCGTCAATCACGACGTACTTCAGGTGCGTGAACACGCGGTTCCACCGCGCGTGCTGCGGCAAGATGCCCTGGTGGAGCATGTCGGGGTTGGTCAGGATGACGTTGGCGCCGTCCCGCAGCTTCCGGCGGAGGTTCTGCGGCGTGTCGCCGTCGTAGGTACCGGCCAGGAACTCCACCCCACGCTCGGGCAACTGGAACTTGCCGAGTCCGCGCAGTTGGTCCTGGGCGAGCGCCTTGGTCGGATAGATGAAGAACATCGTCGCCAGGCTGTCCTCAACGAGCGTTTCGACGACCGGGATGTTGTAGCAGAGCGTCTTCCCGCTCGCCGTGCTGGTGACGATGACGACGTTGCGGCCCTGACGGACTTGCTCGATGGCGTCGGCCTGATGGCCGTAGAGCCGCTCAATCCCTTCCTTCGCCAGGGCGGCCCGCACGGAAGGATGGATGCCGCCCGGGACTTCCTTGTAGACGGCCTCGCGCGCAGGGATCTCCTCAACGTGCACCACCTGACGCGAGTAGAAGTCCTGAGACTTCACCCGTTGCAGCAGTTCTTCGACGTCCATGTGTCAGGTCTCGCGCTGCCGTTTCTTGTTCAGCCTTCGGGCCTTTGCAGCGAGCGGGTCGCCCGCCCGGATGGCCGTGCCATCGCCGGGGACCTCGCCCTCTTGCGGCGTGCCCCTTTCCTCGCGCACCGCCGGCCGGCCGGGGAAATGCGTCGGGGGCTTGTTGCCGCGCCCCGTTTTCATCCCCGGCGGAGGCCCGGGAACGCCGACGTGGGGCGACAGCTTGCCAGTGTCAATGTGCTTGGCAATGCGTTTCCGGAGCTGCTTACCGAAATCCCGCCTCCGCTCGACCCGCCGGGCCACGTCGGCCTGCGCCAGTCCCTCCCTGGCCTCACCATCAGGATACTGCGTCTGGACGTGCGGCTCAATCGGATGGAAGACCTGCGGCTCGCGCATGCGCTCCAGGCGGCGCCGCAGAGCCATCTCCAGCCTCAGTTCGTCGTCGGCATCCAGATCCGTCAGAGAGTAGGCGTCGGGATTGTCCAGGTTGGCGCCATCGCCGAGCAATCCTTCCAGGATCATGATGGCCGGCGCCTTGCTGGGAATGGACGCCTCCCCACGGTCCACGTACCAGGTCGCGTATTGCCTCAAGGGCTTGCCCACGCAGCACGGGCAGCCGTCCTCGCAGTCGCACCCTCTGATGTTGTCCAGCACGGCCGGCATGACCTCGTCCAGCCTCTCGTAGGCCTTCTCGGTGAAGCCGAGCCCGTGGGGATAGCGCTCGTAGACGAAGATGGCGTTCCAGGGCGAGTTGGCACTGCCTATGGAGTGCGAGAAGTCCGGCGTATCGCAGGTCATGAACAGCGGCAGGATCATGCGGGTGGCGTAGCCGATGCCGCGCAGGCCGCTGTGGGTGTCCAGGTCCGCTTGCCGCACTTTTTCCATCAGCCCTTCCGGCGGCACGAGCCACACGGCCATGGTTTCCAGCACGAACGTCGGCAGCTCGACCGAATGGCGCGAGATGGCGTCCAGGGAGTAGAAATGAACCTTCTCGTATCCGCCGCAGTTGAAGTAGGCCGTCACTTCCCCCCAGTACGCCATCCCCGTTCCAAACGGTTTCTCACGCAGACGATGATCAACGTGATGGACGTCGGTCCCTCCGAGCGGATCGGTGTAGTAGTCCACCTGGACCTTCTTGACGGTCGCCACGTTCTTCTCCAGGTCCAGGTCCAGCACGCGATAGGTGTCCCCCAGGTGCATGTAGATGGCTTCCGGGTGGAGGATGGGCGGCGCGTCGAACCTGTTCACGTCGCCCAGCACGGCGCCCGTTTCCACGTCTTCGATCACGACGTTCGCATCGCCGTAGTCCCGCAGCGAGACCTCGTGCTGCGGGGTCTCAGAGGCGCCGTGATACCACTGGCCGCCGATGTGCTTGACCTTCAGGTTGTCCTCCAGCACCTTCAGCACCGTCGTGGCGTGCGGACCGAAGAGGCCCGCTTCGGCGTCGGCCAGGGGAAGCTCGTGCGTCGCACAGCGCAGGTGCCCGGTCGCGACGAAGGCATTGTCCGGATCTATGACGCCCTGCTCGATGGGACGCCCGAAGATGTAGTCGGGGTGCGTCATGACGTACTGATTGACGCTTGTGTCCAGACCCACGAGCACGACAAGCGCATCGCGCTCCTGCCGGCCGGACCGACCCGACTGCTGATAGAAGGATGCAAGGGTGCCCGGATAGCCGACCAGGATGCTCGCGTCCAGCCCGCCCACGTCAATCCCCAGTTCCAGAGCCCGCGTGGTGCTGACGCCCAGAAGCTCGCCGCTGAAAAGGCGACGCTCGATCTCGCGACGCTCTTCGGCCAGATAGCCGCCCCGGTAAGGCGTGACCTTGGAGACCAGGTCGGGCGCGACCTCTTGCAGCTTCTCGCAGACGTAACGATGGATCATCTCGGCCGTCATCTTCGCCTTGGAAAACGTGATGGTCGGCACGCCGCGCTGGATGAGCATGGCCATCAGCTCATAGGCCTCAACGTTGGCGCTGCGGCGGGAGCGCCACGCCCTCGCACGAACGCGCGGCGGATTCCACAGAACGAACGTGCGCCTGCCGCGTGGGCTGCCGTCCCCGTCAATGAGCACCATCTCCTTGCCGGTCACACCTTCGGCCAGCTCTGTCGGATTGCCAATGGTGGCGGAGCAGGCCACGATCTGAGGGTCCGACCCGTAATGTCTGCACACGCGGAAGAAGCGCCGGAAAAGGTTGGCCGCGTTGGAGCCGAAGATGCCGCTGTAAACGTGCAACTCATCAACCACCAGCATCCTCAGCCGCGCCAGGAAGTCCGCCCACCGTCCGTGCTGGGGCATGATGGCAGCGTGGAGCATGTCGGGGTTGGAGAATATCACAGACGCGTGGTCGCGAAGCCTGCGGCGCATGGCGGACGGGGTGTCGCCGTCATAGACGCCCGTCAGGAAATCCGAGACGCCGGCCGCGCTCAGCGCTTCACGGAAGGCCTTGCACTGATCCTGGCTGAGAGCCTTGGTGGGGAAAAGAAGCAGCGCCCTGGCCTCCGGGTCGGCCAGCAACATCTCGATGATGGGCAGAACGTAGCACAGGGACTTGCCCGACGCTGTGCCGGTGACGACCAGCACGTTCTCGCCGCCGTGGACCCGATCTATGGCCTGCGCCTGGTGGCTGTACAAGCGCTCGATGCCCCGGCTCCGAAGGACGGCCTCCGCAGGACCCGGCAGCCGATCCCGTGCGTCGGCGAAACCGGCCTCTCGCGCCGGCACCTCGCGCACATACACCATCTGGTCCCGGTAGCCGGGGGACGAACGGATCTCATTGAGGAATCCTTCGACGTCCAACTCTCTCTCCAGCCGTCAACGCCGAAGCCCCGGGTCGGCGCTAAGAAACCCTAGCAAAACGGATTCACCGCCGAGGACGCAGTCGCCGACGCGCCATAGCCGCTAAGGCGACGGCGCGAGAACGCAGAGCCCAAAGAACGTGTTATAGACCGGTTTCTTGGCTTTCTCGGCGTCCTCTGCGATCTCTGCGGTTAGCTCCGTTAGGCGTTCTCAGGGCCGTGCGGCAGGGGCGCTACGTTGCTTCGGGCAGCCGCATCATCAGGTCAGCCAGCGTCACCAGATCACGCATGTTGTGCTCGAGTATTTCAACGATCTCCACTGCGTTGCCGGTGCGCACGAACGCGTGGTAAGCCGCCGGGATCTCACAGCCGGGGATATCCGAGTGCCGAGGCCGGCCGCATATGCGGCTCTCCAGCGTCGCCAGTCTGCAGTCCGGCAGCACGTGCCGCCACGCACGACGGCACTCGTGGAGCAGGTCCAAATGCGCCGCGGCCACCCGGAATGGGACTCTATTGGTGGCCGCGCGAACCCGGACGTAAGGCAGGTCGAAGCTCTTGCCGTTGAACGAGACCAGCAGCTTCTTGCGGGCGACGCGGTCAAGGAAAAGCGAGATGACGGCCGATTCCTCGGAGTAATCCCTGGCGAAGTACTGCCGCACAACGAGGCCGTCGCCCTCCCAATCCATCACGCCGATAAGGAACAAAGACGTGCCCGCCAGGCCCGTGCTCTCCAGGTCCATGAAGATCACGTCGCCGGGCGCCACCGGCTCTGTTCCGCAGAGAGCAGAGACGCGGCGGCGAACGCCTGAGTCCTCATCCCGGAGCCCGTCTCGGAAAGCGCCGCAGAGGGCCGCCCACTTCTCTCCGTAGTCGGCCACCCGAGCCACGACGACGAACGCGCTGCCGCCATTGGGAGCGCGGACCTCCGTGCCCGCCACAGCATCCTCGAACACGACGTGCCGCCCCGACCTCACGCGCTCCCTTTGCGCCCGGGGTTCTCCACGCGGAAGGTCGCGACGATAGAGAATGGGCTCGACGGCGGCTTGCGGACCATGCCGGCGCAGTTTCCGGACGCGTCGGCGCACATCGTCAACTTCCCCGCGGGACTTCTCGGGGCGAAGCAGCGGCTTGCGGTTCAAGGCGTCCAGCCTTTTCCGGAAGTCCCTGGGGTCGCCCATGCTGCCTCGCCGCCCTGGCAAGAACTGCAGAACAGACATCCCGGCCGCCACGGCGCTGCTGTGCGCCACAAAGCATACATTTGACGGGCCTTTCCTCCCCCATTCTAACGACCAAACGGCCCGGCGGCAAGCGCTTGCGTTTCTCCCCAGGGTCATTCAATTGTCGGTGGATTTCTCCGATAACTCCTTATAGAGGCTACTCAAGCAAGGGTATCGGATCGACTTGGGGTATAATGGCGGAAAATGGGGACTGGCGTAAGACGACGTGCCAGTCCCTGTTTTTCCCGGGCAGGCGGCGAGGTGAGGAGGGGCCCAGTTTGTCGTGCGCATCCTGCTGATCCTGTGCATCCTGTTAAAGTGCTTGTATTGCCGCCCACCGCCACCAAGTCATCCATCTGATCCGCTACGGGACAATTCAATGGCCCGGGCCCCGGACGGGTAGGCTTGTGCTTCGGGTTCGGGCTGTGCTATGTTAGGCCCTCGGGCCCGGCGGCGTGCCGATTCTGATCCGCCCGACGGCGCCAGAGGAGAAACGCCCACCCCCCTGCCCCGCCGCGCGTGGAGACACCACATGACTGAGCGTCCGGAGAGCTTCATTCGGGGCGCTGGCGTTATCGCGGCGTTCACCTTCCTGAGCCGCATACTTGGCCTGGTGCGGGACTGTCTCTGCGCCGCCTTTTTCGGAGTGGGGATCGTCTGGGATGCGTTCAGCTTCGCGTTCCGGGTGCCGAACCTGTTCCGCAGGCTCTTCGGCGAGGGGGCGCTGAGTGCGGCATTCGTCCCGGCGTTCACCGAGCGTCTGGAGCTGCGGGAGAAGGAAGCGGCGTGGCGCTTCGCCGGCAGGATTGGGGGCGCGCTGCTGCTGGCGCTTTTTGCGCTGCTCGTCGTCGGGGAGGCCCTGGTGCTGGGCCTGTTGCGCTGGGCCGACCCGGACCCCCGGTGGCGCCTTGCCCTGGGTCTGACGGCCGTGATGCTGCCATACATGGTCTTCATCTGCCTGACGGCGCTGGCTGGCGCCGCTTTGAACTCCCTGAGGCACTTCGCAGCCCCCGCACTGGCACCCGTAGTGCTGAACGTCTGCTGGATCGCGTCGCTCGTGGTGGCGGCGTGGCTCGTCTCGTCCGAAGCGACTACGCGCATCTTCATCGTGGCCGTGGGCATACTGGTGGCGGGCGCCGCACAACTTGCGCTTCAGATGGCCACATTGGCCGCAAAGGGCTTCCGGTGGCGGCTGTCATTCGGCCTCTTGCATCCGGACGTCCGCAGGATTGCCATCTCGATGGCACCGGTGGCGCTCGGACTGGCCGCGCTGCAGATTAACGTGCTTCTGGACGGCGTGATCGCAATCTCACTTGCCGCGCCGGAGGGCAAAGAGGCCTTCACCGTACTGGGCGCTTCGATCCCGTACCCCATGGAGGTCGGCGCGAACAGCGTGCTGTACTATGCCAACCGGCTGATGCAACTCCCCCTGGGCGTGTTCGGGATCGCGCTGGCCACGGCGGCTTTTCCAACGCTAAGCTCCCAGGTGGTTCGACGCGACTGGCGGGGCTTTTCGCAGTCCCTGACCCGGGGTCTGGGGACGGTGCTGTTCGTAGCCGTGCCGGCGGGAGTGGGCCTCATTCTGCTGCGCTATCCTGCTGTCGAACTGCTCTTCCAGCACGGTAACTTCGCGCTGACGCCCGGCAGCACCGCCAGGACGGCCGCCGCCCTCTGCGCCTACTCCACGGGGATATGGGCGTACTGCAGCCTGCACGTGCTGACCAGGGCATTCTACAGCCTGAAACGCCCGGCCACGCCCGCAAAGGTGGCCGCGTGCATGGTCGGCCTGAACCTGGTGCTGAACCTGACCCTGGTCTGGCATCTCCGGGAGGCGGGCCTCGCGGCTGCGACAGCCATCACGGCAACCTTGCAGGTGGCCGTCCTCTACTGGGTCCTTCACGGG
>DAOVRD010000316.1 GCA_030628375.1 Planctomycetota bacterium | reverse complement strand
CCTCGGAAAGATAGTGGAGGATCACCCCGATCAGGTCGGAGACCAAGTGACCGGGCAGATCATCGAGCTGTGCATGGGCTTGCTGGAGGACGAGAGCATCAAGCACGGCGCCTTCACGTTGGCGCTCGCGTCAGTCTGCGGCTACACGCCGCGCGGCGCCGAGTTCTTTGACGCCGCCCTCAAGACGTTGAAGAGCAACCTCTGGAAGGTGCCGTACTCGGCGGAGGCGTTGGACGCGCTGGGCATCATGGCAGGCTCCGACAACGCGCGCAGCTCCCACCAGAAGGAGCTGTTCGAGTTGTTCGACGGCATAGTCAGGTTCCAGGGGCGCACCGGGATGGGCGTGCGCAGAGATACGGAGGATGGGTCGGTCTACGAGTTCGGCCGCGAGGTCGAGTTCGACATCCGGGTCGTCCCTTCGGCCGTAAGGGGCCTGGAACGCATCTGCGTGAGCCGCCAGGCTTCCCGGCAGATGCGCATCGAGATCGTCAAACGCCTGCTGATCCTGTGGGAGGGCGTCTCCAAGGTCAGGATCATCTGGGGGCCGGCGGCCATCGATGCCCTCATCACCGCCATGTGCAGGGCCGCGTGCAGCCCGATGGCCAGCGTCAGAACGAAGGTGCGTCTGGGGGCTTCGCTGATCCGTTTCTTGAACAAGATCAGCGTGGTCCGCAGCATCGCCGAGATCTGCTCGCAACCTGCCAGGGGCGCCCAGATCCGGCGCTTCATCGGTGAGGCCGGCACGCAGGTGCTCGACGAGTGGGACGCCAGCGACATCCAGGACGAAGAGCGTAAACTTGAGCTGCTCAAGTGCGCGGGCCGTATCGCCGCCAACGCCGGCCTGGAGTCCGGTAGCCAGGCCGTCCAGAAGCTGCGCGAACGCACCTTGCAGGCCCTCTTCACCGGCCTGCGTGAGGGAATGACCCAGGTGAGGGACCCGCTGCTTCTGATGCGCGACTGCCCGGACATGCCGGAGGGCCAGAAGCGCGAGATAGACGAGCGCCTCAACAAGGCCTTCGGGCTGGTGCGCATGGGGCTGTCGGGGTGACTGACTCCCGGCCACGCACCGAAACCGGGGAGGGAGGCCGGTGGCTACGAGGCCCTGAAGGAGCGTCCTTGGGAGCGGAACGCCAGGCTCTCCACGGTCGGAGGCTATGGAGAGCCACGGAGGATGGTCGGGGTAACTGGCATTCGTTTGAACGCGACGTAGGCCGATTTTTTGCAGCTATGCGCCAAATGGTGGGAGTACCGGCTTGGCTGGCCCTTCTTCACGGGGAGACGTTCTATCTGCCAGTGCCCCGCAATTGAATAGGATGTGCGGTAAGAGTACAATGGGACGCGCGCTGCGTCTGTGCTGGGGGCTGACTCGCGTAACACAGATCACGGAGAACTGACATGGGGGACTATGCACATCAGCGGCTGGTGGAACGGAACATCGACTGGTGCCGCGTCAAAGACGGCCTACTCAAGTACCCCTGTATTGGCAAGCACTTCTGCCTCAAGGAACTGAAAAGCAACACGCCGCGGCCGTATTTCTGCCATTGGCTATCGTGGCGAATGAGCAACTGGATGAGATCGGGGCGAGACCATTGCTATCTTCGATTGCTCGAGGGCTTGGTCGCCAAGGGTGAGAAGCTCGGAGGCTGGGATGGCCAGCGCCTGAAAGACCCCAGCTACAAATCGTATTGGTCCATCCTGTGGGAACTCCAGGTCGCTGATGCCTTAGACCGTCATCCCCAGATTGACGACGTGCAATGGCTCCGCGAGGGGCCGGACCTTCGTGCTTGCGTGGACGGCAAGGAGTGCTACGTCGAATGCTACGTTTACATGAAGTCCTGCGCTGCGCTTGAGTACATTAAAGACCTGCTCAGGTGCCTGTCACCTCATTTCGAGGTGTGGCACAGGATATCGGCGCCCATGGGGCTCCCGACCGGCGAAGATCTTGTCGCGTTCCTGGACAAGTTGTTCGAGCCCTTCTTGGACGGCGGTAAGTTCTTGGCTGAGCTCAAAGCAGAAGCGAAATGCAGCGGACGAGCGGATGTGTGCGTGCCGGACGGAGCCTGCAATCTGCGGATCTACCTGAGCGATCCCGTTACGCTGGCGCCACCTGACCCGAACAACGCTCATGGAATGGGAGCGTTCTTCGGCGAAGGATTCGTTGTCGACGCCATTCAGAAGGCAATCCAGAACAAGAAGGACAAAAACGCCCTCAGATCCCATCATCCTAACGTCCTGTTGGTCAACTGCTTGCTGCCGGTGGACTACGTCGCAGACTTGGATCAGACACTGGCGTTCTACAACGGCCGGTTGCCTGATTGTGCAGTCAAACAAGCGCGGGGGGCGCTGGACGCCGCTTGCTTCTTCGCCCACGGTGTGGACCGGAGGCTCTGTCTTCGCAGTGGAGATGCTCTTTGGAGCGACAGGTCATGCCATCCGATTGTTGGTGTTCTCGGCCGTGCGGATCCCCCGGCCGGGGATTGAGTTCCGACCGATAGGGCGCGGCGGACAGCACACGCCCAGGGCCAGTGCTGAGGAGAGGAGAGGTGGACACTCTGGACACGGTCATGGCCCTTGTAGCTGAGGCGAGGGCAGCAGATGGTTTGAGCAGCGAAATGGCACCAGGAACCCGACTGCTGGGTCGGCTGCTCGCAAAGACGGCCAAAGGTCTGACCCAGGATTTTGCGAGTGCGGTCGGGGATCACAGCGCTGATCTCCGCCGAGTGGGGTTTTTCGAGGCCTCCGCGTTCCTGCTTTTCGTCCTTGACCTGGAGGCCTTCGGAAGCGACCAGCTTGAAGAGGCTAAGGCCGATTTGTTCGACTGGTGCGCAAGGATGATATGGTATCTGTGCAGGCGGCCGTGTGACATGCCGACGTACGGCAAGGCGGTAACAGCACGAGTCGCAGCATACGCGGATCTGCTTGAGGAGCAGGGCAAGAAGTTCTACGCCGCATTCGCTACGCTATCCTGCTCGCATCCGCTGTTCGGTCGGATGTTTACGGCCATCGCAAGACAAGGGTTCAGTGCAGAAGACCCCGGCCTATTCGAGAGCTATGGTGAGGCGATGGCAAAGGGTGCGCCCATAATCGGGGCCATAGACGCAGCAGTGCTCCGGGACAGCTTCTTTTGGCGTGTGCTCCCGTTTCAGTTCGCGGTGCGTCGCGCCCTTGGTGGGAAGTACGATTACCGTACGGTGTCTGCGGACGAACTCGCTACAAGGCTGAGGCAGGGCCTTGAGGAAGGCAAGCGTCAGGAAGCACGGATCATCGGGGACGACAGGGCGGACGGTGATTGACGCTCCGGGCGACAGGGCGCCGCGTTCTGCTCGGTGAGGCCCACCAGCATACGTTGCAATAGCCAACTAACACGCAGAGATAATGCCACAGCGCGGGCGCGAGCCGGGCGCTCACAGCGGCGCGGGCGGGGGCCTGGCGGCCACCAGCTCGGCGTGGATGTGACCGATCAGCACCTGGCAGTCGAGCTTGAGGGGCACGCGTCCGCCCGTTGAGAGCCACACCCGGACGTTGCCATATTCCTGCAACGGGGCGAGGCCCTCATCTGCCCCTTCCCCGGATGCCATGGCGTTCTCTTCGAGCTTCCGGATGTGCACGTCAACTTGGACGGCGTCGAATCGTCCGGCCGGCACCTCTACCTCACCCGTCGCCAGCGCCTCGAACGCCACTTCGTAGGCGTCGTCTCCGTTGAGCAGTGTCAGGCTCTTGACTTCGTTGAGGGGCAGTTTCATCACCCTCATCCACAGGAAGGCCGAGGGCACGTCCAGCCCCAGGTCGAACGGGATCTCCTTCTGTTTCGGTTCGTCGCGGTCGGACTTCCAGATCGTGACCGTGGCGATGCCGGACGGGCGGTCGAAATGCGTCGCGATCCTTTTTTCCCGCTCGCCGCTGCGTCTCACCACCTCCGAAACGCTGGGCAGCAGCGTGCGAGGGCTCATCACGGTCTTCGCACTTTGTCTGAAGCTCCAAACCTTGTCGAAGGTCGCCACCGGTCTGATCTCGTATTCCATTACAAGCTGCTGGCCGCCTTCGGCTCGGCCGGTGCGGATGGAGGCCCTGAGCGTGGCGGCCGGGACGCCATTGATGCCAATCGCGTATTCGAGGTCCTCCCCTTGCTGCACCAGGAGGCGCTGTAGCCGAGGGACGAGGGATGGCGGCACTATGCCGGCCGTCTTGCCGTGTGGCCACGGCAGGGGTTGACTGGCGATCAGCCACATGCAGGCCACGGCGGCCAGCAGGCCGGCCACGAAGGCCCACTTCTGCGCTCTCGTCATCGCCCGGGCCCCGTCCCGACGGAGTGTGATACGGACGGCCGGAGGGACGGCCCTCTCGGCCACCTGGATTATAGGGGTTGGCGGCAGAGGCTTCAATCGCTGGCGTTCCGAACTCTGGGGCGGTCTCGCATCAGGGTCATTCAATTGTCGGTGGATTTCTCCGATAACTCCTTATAGAGCCCACTGAAGCAAGGAGGGATCGGATGACGGGTGAGGCGCAGGGCAAGAGGTTGTGGGATGTTCTGGGCATGGCGGATAGTTCGAGCGATTCTTGAGGTTCCCAGCGCCCTCATCGGACACCTGCCATCTCGACCTGGCAGAAAATGGGGACTGGCAATCCCGAACGCAGTGAGGGGTGCCTGTATCCCATTTTCCTTGATCGCAGCGAAAAACGGGACAGGCACAGAACGACGTGCCAGTCCCTGTTTTTCGCCGGTGTCCCGTTTTCCAATT
>DAOVRD010000049.1 GCA_030628375.1 Planctomycetota bacterium | reverse complement strand
CAAGACCGACGAGGCGGCCGGGGAGGAAGCTCCCTCGCCCGGTGTACTGGGCCTGGAGGGCGAGCACTGGCGCCTGGCCACCGACAGCTTCACAATCACGCTCGCCGAGGAGCTGCTGGCCTCCGACACGCCCGGCTCGCTCACGGTCCTGGAGGCGGACACGCCCACCGCGGCCATAACCTGGCAGAAGAGCGTGCGCCTGGACCTGCAGAAGAACTTCGCTAAGTTCATCGGCCAGGTCCATGCCGATGTGCCCAATGCCCTGTTGGATTGCCAGCAGCTAACGTTGTGGTTCGACAGCGAAAGGAACCTGCGCCACATGAACGCCCGGGGCGACGTTGACTTTGCCAGGAAAGAAGAGGGCGCCTGGCTGCTCAAATCGGACTCCGCAGAGGCCATCTTCGGCACCGGCAACGAGTTGAGACAGCTCATCGCGCGCGAAAACGTCGAACTGCGCGACGCGACACACATCCTGAATGCCAAGCGCGTGCGGCTCTTCATGGAAAGGATCGAAGGGAAGACGCGCTCGGGCATCTCGCGCCTGATAGCCGAATGGGACGTGCGCGTCACATACTCGCAAGAGGAAAGGCTGGAAGGCGGCGGCGACCGGCTGGAGTGGAACGCGGATAGCGACACTTACGTCCTCACCGGCGACCCCTACGCATACCTGCGCCAGGGCCAACTGGAGATGCGGAACGCCGAGATCCGCCTGGACAGGCTGACCGGGAAGATGAGCCTTCCCCCGGGCGAGAAAGCCGTGGAAATTATTCCCAGACCCCAACTACCCTGAGGCCCCTGTATGCCGCATGCCCCCTCATACAGCTGGAACGCCGGAGACCCCTGGTCCAGTCGGAGAGAGAAATGACAACGGTTTTCGCCGAGAGCAATCCTGAGGGGGCCATCGGCCCCGACACGAAGCGCCAGGCCATTCGTGCGGCGATCCGCCACGTCGGCGACGTCTCGCGCACGCTGGTCCTGCCGCCGGACGGATCCCGTCCGCACTCGGAGGCGGGCGCACTCACGCAGATCCTCTACAGCGAGATGGGCCGGCGCGAGGTCTTCGACGTGATGCCTGCCCTGGGAACCCATCGCCCGATGAAGGGCGAGGAACTGCGCCAGATGTTCGGCGTCAGCATCCCGCAGCGCGCGTTCAAGGAGCACAATTGGCGCGAAGACCTGGCCAGGCTGGGTGTAGTGCCGTCCGAATACGTGCACCAGGTCTCAGACGGCGTTCTGCGCGATGTTATGCCGGACTACGATATCCCGGTGGAGGTGAACAAGCGCCTAGTCCAGGGAGGCTACACCGCCGTCTTCTCGATCGGACAGGTCGTGCCCCACGAGGTCGTGGGCATGGCAAACGGCTTCAAGAACGTCCTGGTGGGCGCCGGCGGACAGGAGACCATCAACAAGACGCATTTCCTCGGGGCCGTGTACGGCATGGAGAGGATGATGGGCCGGGCCGATACGCCGGTCCGGGCCGTTCTCAACTACTCCCACGAGCACTTCCTGAAGGATCTGCACATCCTGTACATCCTGACCGTCATGGCCCGGGGCGAGTCGGGCCAGATGGTGATGAAGGGCATCTACGTGGGCGACGACCACGAGACGTTCCTGCGCGCCGCCGAGCTGAGCCGACAGGTCAACGTTACGCTGCTGGACGGCCCGCAGCAGAAGGTTGTCGCTTACCTGGACCCCGTCGAGTTCAAGAGCACCTGGCTGGGCGACAAGGCGATCTACCGGACGCGAATGGCCATCGCCGACGGAGGCGAATTGATCATGATCGCGCCCGGCATACACACCTTCGGGGAAGATGCGGAAATAGACCGGCTCATACGGCGGTACGGTTATCGAGGAACACCCGCCACGCTGCAGGCCCTTGCGGACAACGCGGACCTGGGGGCCAACCTTTCCGCCGCGGGCCATCTGATCCACGGTTCGTCCGAGGGCCGTTTCCGCATCATCTGCGCCACCGATCCTTCGAAGCTGACCCGCGAGGAGGTCGAAAGCGTCGGCTTCGAATGGCGGGACGTGTCCCGGGTCCTCGCTGAGTACAACCCGGCCAGGCTGTCAGACGGACCCAACGACGGCTTCTACTACGTGGGCGCACCCGCGCTGGGCCTCTGGTCGGTGCGAGAAAAGTTCGAGCACTGACATTCGCGCCTGGGCCTCCCTACCGCACAACCAGGACGTAGTTCGCGTCTTGGTCAACAACTCGAATGCCGAAGCCCGCCAGCCTGCGGCCGATCTCCGCACACAGCTTCGCCGGCACCGAACGATGGAAGCCCACGCGATAGACGGACAGCTCGTGCCTGCCGTAGTCCTTCTCGTAGTTCCTTCGCATGCGGTCGAATAGCTCGCCTCGCCGGGCGGAACTCGAGGTCGCCTTCAGTTCGTCGCTCGTGGCCCTGATGTCGTGGATCCTTCCCAGCAGGCTGCGCACGGCAGCGTCTGCGGCCACGTCCGCGGCGCCGGGAGCGTCGAACCCCACCGTCACGCCCACTTCGGGTTCGAACCCCCTCATCAGCAGCGCGCCCGTGTCTTGCGCCTCGGCGGCGAGCGCGCGGCACATCTTCTCATAGATGACGGCGGCGCCTCTCCTCTTGGCCTCGATCGCATAGCCGGCGATGTGCGGCGTCGCCAGAACCGGCAGCCCGACGAGTTCCTCCGCCGGCTCGGGCTCCCCCTCATAGACGTCGAGCACGGCACCCGCGATGCGGCCGTCCCTGAGAACGTCAACGAGGGCCGCCGAATCAACCACCGCCCCCCGCGACGTGTTGAACAGGTAAGCCGTGGGCTTCATCTGCGCGATCTGCTCGGCGCCCATCATGTGGTAAGTCGGATAACGGCTCTCCCCCTCGCGTGTCAGGGGCACGTGCAGCGTGACGAAATCCGCACGGATCGCATCTTCAAGAGCGTCGGAACCGAAAGCCGGATCCCCCTCAGCCAGCGGCGGGTCGCACCGCAGCACCCTCATGCCGAAGCCCTCGGCCCTTCCGGCCACGCGGCTGCCGCAGTTGCCGTGACCGATGACGCCCAGAGACATGCGGCCCAACGGCTCGGCGCTCCCGCAGGTGAGGCAGGCCAGGGCGAACCAGACGTAATCCGCCACCGAGTCGGCGTTGGAACCGGGGGCCGACGCCACCGTGACGGGATTCTCCCTGCGGCCGTTCGCCTCGCAGATGTAACCCACGTCAATATGGTCCGTGCCAATGGTGGCAGTCCCGATGAACCTGGCGCGGACAGCCCGGTCCACCAGCGCCGCGGTCACCTTCGTGACGCTGCGTATCACCAGGGCGTCGAACTCCTCCAGGCCGGGGAAGCCCTCGTCCACTTCCCGTCCGCTGGTCAGCGTCAGGTCTCCCAGGGACCCGAACGGATCGCGAGCCAGAGGTATGTTCTCATCCACCAGTATCTTCATACATGCTCCACCTAACCCCGATGGGCATCCGGCCCCCCCCCGCGGCAGACCAGGGAGACACAAATACTACGAGCTTTCCGGCGCGCAGACAAGAGCAACCGCCCCTACAGTGTTGAACGACTCATGTTGAGTCCAGGCGCCTGGACTCGGCCGGCTGCCTTGTCGCTCTGAGGCCGGGTCGGAATCTGCCGGCCGAAGCTTCCTGGCACCGGGCCGCCGGGAGGATGTTGCAAACTGCTCGCCCGGCAGCTACCATGTGCGCCTGATCATGTCGGGGCGGCGGGCACACTCAGGCGAGACCCAGAGGGCCGCCCCGCCTACGCTTGCTTGGGTAGCCCCGGCGTCTCGCCGGGGTCTGAGGGGAATACGAGCTTTCTCCTTGAACAGGTCACTGGCCGACAGGAGGCGAAGATGCCGGAAGAGGTCAAGCTGGGCATTATCGGCACCGGACAGATCGGGAAGATGCATCTGGCAGGGTACGCGGGGAGGGCGAGGGGGCCCCGCGGCCTGCCTCCGGTCCCCGGGGCACGGATGATGGCGGCCTGCGACATCAACGAGGAAGAGGTGAAGCGTGTGGCGGCGGACTACGACATCCCGCACGTGTTCACCGACCTCCACGAGCTGCTGGCCATGGAGGAGATCGTGGCCGTGGACGTGTGCCTCCACAACAACCTGCACGCGCCGGTCAGCATCGCCGCCATGGAGGCCGGCAAGCACGTCTACTGTGAGAAGCCGCTCGCGGGCTCTTATGTGGACGCAGAGCGCATGTGCCGGAAGGCCGGAGAGCTGAACCGGATGCTGTCCATGCAGCTCGGCAGCCTGTTCAACAAGGAGACGGTGGCGGCCAAGCGGCTCGTTGACGACGGCCACCTCGGCCGGCCCTACTACGCCAAGAGCAGCTACTACCGGCGCCGCGGCCGCCCCTTCGTGGACGGCTACGGCACCCAGTTCTTTGTCAGAAAGGACTCGGCGGCGGGCGGTGCACTCTTCGACATGGGCGTCTACCACATCGGCCAGATACTCTATCTGCTGGGCAACCCCGAAGTGCTCACCATCAGCGGAGTGACGCACCAGGAGATAGACATGTACGAGGAGCGGCGGCGCAGCAGCGGCTACGACGTCGAAGAACTCGGCATCGGTCTGGTGCGCCTGGCCGGCGGCATCACGTTCTTCATCGAAGAAGCCTGGGCCATCCACCTCAGCGGCACCGACGGCAGCAAGATCGCGGGCTCCAAGGGCGGCGTCACGCTGCACCCATTCGCGTACCACACGACCGTCAGCGACATGGAACTGGACGGCGAGTTCGGGCTGGACTCCGCCATGACCAGGTGGATGCGCGTTCTTCCGGAGACCGGCGCATGTCAGAGCCCCCAGCACCACTGGGTGGCCGCACTGCGCGGCGACGTGGAGCTGGTGCCCACGGCCGAAATCGGCCTGAACACAATGCTCATAAGCGAAGGCATCTACCTGTCGCAGGAGCTGGGCAGAGAAGTGACGCCCGACGAGGTCAGAGAGCATTCCGTCTCGACTTCAGTGAGCGTCTGAGCGACTTGAACCCCGCAGATCGCACGAAGGGAGGCTGGCAGCCATGCAGGTCTCGATAAGCTCGTGGAGCTACCGCAGTTGGTTCGAGGAAGGCAAGTGTGACCTGGTGTCGTTCCTGGACGAGGTCAAACGCCAGGGAGCGGACGGCCTGGAGATATTCCCGCGCCACGTTGACCGGGACGATCCCGGCGCCCACCTCAGACAGGCCGCCGGGGCGGCGGAGGAACTCGGCCTTTCCATAGCCACAGTGATCGCCGGCAACGACTTCGCCCGCGTCCTGGCCGGCGAGCGCGCCGAGCAGGTCCAGCGCATGAAGGAGTGGATCGTGCACGCCGCCAAGGCCCGAATCCACCGAATGAACACCTTCACCGGATACCACACATCCGGCCAAGACCCCTTCGTCGAGGCCGTCAGGGTGATAGACTCCTATCGGGAGGTAATGCCCGTTGCAGAAGAGCACAACGTGCTGCTGTGCATCGAGAACCACAGCACGGTCTGCCCGGACGCCGACAGCATATTGGCCATCATGCGGGCCGTCGGCAGCGACAACCTGCGCACGAATCCCGATCCGACCAATTTCGCGCCCGAGTTCCACCTCCGCAGCCAGAGGGCGCGCGAGCAGATCTACGGCGAGACCGAGAAGTTCGCGCAACTGATGTCCAACGCACACATCAAGATAGCCGAATTCACCGACACAGGGGACCATGCCCACGCGGACGTCAAGAGGCTGCTGGAGATATTCCGCAGCGTGGGCTACGACGGGCACGTAGTCCTGGAATACTACGGGCAGGACGACCCCGCTGAGCCCGTCGCCAAGGGCGTAGCTCTTCTGCGGAGACTGCTGGCCTAGGCGCGAAGTTGCGGCCGGACCGTTCTCGTAGGGGCGGTTCGCGAACCGCCCCTACCATTGCTCAACGGGCTGCCAGGCACAGGAAAAACGGGGGCCGGCCATCTCCGGCCGGCCCCCGTGCAGAGCCACGTGCGCGTGAAGGTCCTGCGTGCTATTCCTTCGCGGTCTGCGTCGTCAGTTTGGCGCGAGAGATGTAGACGTGCGGACGCTGGCCGGAGATGTCCACCTTACGTATACTGCCCTCAAACCTTACCTTTTCACCGACTGGCGGGGATTCGGCGTCCGGTTGGTCCAAAACGGTAGTGGCCGTTATCTCCGCACCGCCCTGCCTGTTCTCAGGCGGATCCACGTCGAGCCCGACCTGCCAACCCCCGCCCTGACCGGCCTCAACCGAGCTAACCCAGGCGTGTCCCAACAGCGTCATTCCCGTGAAGCCCTGCAACATGTCCTGGAATCCACGGCGACCCCGCAGGTTGGCCACCTCGGTCTCGATCACCTCGTACAGCATTTCCTCATACTCGAGGTCCATCGGCGTGATCTCCCCTTCCGCCCCGTCCCCCCCCCCCCCCTTCTTCTCCTCCTCCTTCCCGCCTCCGCCGGCGACGAGGACGACGACGACCACCAGCACCACAAGCGCCCCAACCCAGATCAGAGTCTTGTTCATGCAGACTCCCTCCCGTTCTCAGGAACCTCACGGTGCAGGGCTGGCTGGCGAATACTACTCTGCGAAGCAAAGCTTCGCTGCAAAGCACGAGCCGCCCCTACGCACACCGCGCAGGATTCTAAACGAGCGACTCCATGCTGTCAACCACAACCGGACGGCTCCGCCAAAGAAAAGACGGAGCGATGCGTGGCATCGCCCCGTCTTCGGTTCCCTGCTCGGCCCGTAGCACAAGGCCGCTCTGCCGCCTCCTAGTCGTCAATAATCGGCACCGGCCAGCCCCAGGCCTCGCTGCCTTGGTAGGCGGAGCCGTCCCCTCCATACCAACCGGCGATGCCGCGCCACCCCCAGCGTAGCTTGCCGCCGGCGAGGCTACAGTCCTTCTTGCTCCTGTCAGAGTTGTACGCGAGGCGCATGCCTCGATGCGGGACCGTGAAGGCCCACTCGGTGAGGGCTTCGCCCCAAGGGATGTACTCGCCAGGGACGCTGTCATCGTACACCCCGTGTCGTTCCGGTACACCGTCAGCCAGGCAATCAACGTAGTAGATGTCATCTACGTCGTTGGCCTGTCCGTCACCCGGAACCGGGCGGCCCGCGGCTTGCCAGGGCAACTCAACGTTGTTGGCGTTATCGTCCTCGCCCATGCCCTTGCCACCAAACTCACTCCGCAGCTCATCGGGGTCCGGACTAAGCAGGCGAAGATTCTGGATGTAGCCGAAGCGGCGCCACGGTCCGCCAGTCACATGGGGCAGCCAGTCTTCCTCGCCCATGTAGAAGCCGTTGATGGTGGGACCGTAATTCTCGAACGAGTTCAACTCCCACGCCAGTTCCGGCCTGTAGACGCCTGTCCATTGGACGGCCATGTCCACGAAAAGGACGTTGGCGCCTTCCGCGCGCCCCTTTTCGTTCGCATGGTTGGCGGGCTCAGGCCCCCATCTCGTGCACATCTCGATGCCATCCGCCAGGATGGCTCGCTCCGCTGCCGGCTCATTCGGGATGCGCCCCTCGTCGGCGAAGTAGGTAATCCCCCGTATGTCTCCGCTGTACTTCCGCACGGCCGGGCCGGTCGGGGGCTGCAACGCGTCCTCTACGTCCGTGTAGAGGATTTCCGGGACACGGTCCCGCTCCCCATCAAAAGATGGGCACAGGTAGACGCCCATGTCATTCAGGTAGCCGAGTCCGGCAAGATCCGCCATGACCTCCGGAGAATAGATCCAGCCCTCACACTTCTCGCGGCTGTACTGCCCGTCGTGATCCTTGCGGAACATGGCCCACGCAAGACCGAGGTTGTGGACGTTCGAAGAACAACTGGCTTGCCGGGCGAGCGTGCGCGCCTTGCTCAAAGCGGGCATCAGCATCGCTGCAAGGATAGCGATGATTGCTATGACCACCAGCAACTCAATCAGAGTAAACGCCTTCTTCATCTTCACATCCTCCCACTGAGATCTTCATCTTCCCGTCATTGTCGCTTCTTTCAGGACCTCCCCTCCTTACCTCCTTTCCTCACTTATCCGCACAAGAATATCATGCTTCGGATTTCCCGACACGGGCATATACTACCAGACGCCCCTCATCTTGTCAAGCAGAAAAACGCCCCCATCCGGGCGCCGCAAGAAGGTCGGTCGTCCGGCCCGCAGGCGGGCTTCGGGGTTCGAGCAGTGGGGGTCTCGGGACGAGAACCCCAGAGGGGCCCCTACGCCGGGCTTCGGGGATGCCAGTCGCCATTTTGCGCATGCGACTCCCCCGTGTTAGAGAGAAAACAGGGACTGGCACGGCGTAGGTGCCTGTCCCGTTTTCCCGCTGCGGCAAGCTGCCGAAAAAGAAACGGGGCGGGATCCTGGAGGATCCCACCCCGCATGCATTCCCGCCGGAGGCGGACAAGTCTCCGTCAGGCCTCAAAGAGAGGCGCTGCCGTCTCACTCAGGCCAACCACAGGTATGCAGCCAATCGTCCTGCGGCTGGATGTATGCGTCGTCCTTGCTCTTCACCAGCCACAACGTGGGATCACTACCAGCCAGGTTGGTGTCCGTGTCAGTGGCGCAAGCGAAGACGTTGGTTTGAGGGATATCCTGAGTGTCGTCGTCAAGGAGGTACATATCATCGTGGTCATCAAACGACCCGGTGTTGCACAGCGGATCGTCGTTGCAACGCCAGCGGGGATCTTTGCCAACGTCCACCCTGGGGTTCTGCATGTGGCCGTAGCGCACCAGATTCTGGCCTCCCGGATGAACGAACGACCAGAGGATTTCCTCCGGGTCCGAAGCCAGAGGGTTGGTGGGAGCCCACTCGGTCACATCCACCCATCCGACGGCGTTGTCGAAGTAAAGTATGTTTGCACCGCCGAAATGGTTGGGGTCCTGGCGCGGATGAAACCTATCATCCTGGGCGACGCCGTCGTCCGACCCGTCCGACCAGGTGTGCCGCACCAGGTCGCCCCCTATGGCACGCCCGCCCAGGGAGGCCTTGTGAATCCTGCCGTTGTCGTAACCGTAGTCCGCCATCAGCACGTGGCGCATGTCACCCCGGTCGTACATGCCCCTTTCTTCCATGAGTATACGCAGGGGAGTGCTGGGGCAACTGTAGACGTCCTGGTCGTCAAGATAGCCCTCTCCGGTGATGCGGCCGAACGCGTTGCAGTACCAGTTCGCCGCCCGGTCCGGCTCATGAGTCTGCGACCAGGTCGCATCATGGGCATTGCGTATCATCTGCAGCCCGATGCCGATGTTGTGCACGTTGCTCTTGCACTTGGCCCGATAGGCCTCCTCACGCGCCCGGGACAACGCAGGCATCAGCATGGCAGCCAGAATAGCGATGATTGCTATGACCACCAGCAACTCAATCAGAGTAAACGCCTTCTTCATCTTCACATCCTCCCACTAGTATCTGTCACTCCAACGTGCTCAGTGTACTGGGTACTGGTTCTCTCGTGTTCTCCAGTCCCTTCTCCCACCTCCTTTCGCAACTCGCACAGAACAAAAGACACACTCCTAGAGCTTTCAGCGCGGCAGTATACTACCAGACGATATCTCCCTTGTCAAGCAGAAAAAGCGCCCCCGTCAGACACTCGAGGCAGCCCTGTCAAGGAGCGTCCGGCCAGGTCGCAGCGCCGCCCGAATCGAGCCCAACCAGGGCCTGCCGGTTTTGAGAAAAGCGGGGACAGGCACGTCTCCGCTTTGCTGCGCTTGAGCCAGTCCCCGTTTTTCTATTCTGGTGACGTAGCACTGGGCGGTCAGGTGCTGCGCGAAGCCGACGAAAAGAACGGCGATGCCGCGTCGCGACATCGCCGTTCGAGTTGGCCGGGTCAAAGCGTTACCACCGGCCGACCTGGCAAGTGCCAAACCGGATGGCACCGCCATCGTCCGAACACTGCGCCATTACTGGAGCCCGGCGGTGTAGAAAGCACCAAACGGGATGATACGGCCATCGTGCGTATCCCAGCGGGGTTCCTGAGAGAAAGCGCCCAGCTCGGGATAGAAGCGCCTGTTGTTCACACCACCCCAGAACCTGTAGTAGCGGACGTCGTGGTCGGTCCGCCAGCCACCGCCGCGGGGCTCGGGCCACCTGGCGGAACTGCCGCTCCAGGTAGTGGACCCACCCCAACCGTCTCTCATGGTCGGGTCGCCCGTGTACGACCACACCCACGGGTTAACAGGATTCCCGCCGTCGCTGTAACCCTCGATCGCGTACACGTCGTCGTAATCCTGCGGGTACATCAACTGGGACTCGACCGTAAGGGGGTCGCCGCTGGGGGACGACGTCAGGTTGCCCATGCCCTGGATCTCCTCGTAGACCTTGAAGCGATGGACGTCCTCATCCATCCGAGGATTGGGGACCCAGCCCGTCCTGCTCCAGCCTCCGACGCTCCAGTCGCTGTCGCCAAGCGGGATGAGGTTCTCATCCTTGATCGCGGCCCATTCCACTGCCTGGTCCACGTGGAGCACATTGGCGCCGTCGCGATGATTGGAGTCCCAGTGGCCCCAGCTTGGGCCCCAGATGTGATCATGCTCCCACATGTCGCCGTAGAAGACGCGGCCCGCCACCGAGTTCCTCGAGGTCCGGCCGAGGTCGTAGCCGTACTCAGCAAACTGTACTATCTTGGGCTGACCGAAGCCCGCGACGCCCGGGGTCTGCTCCTCGCCGATATAGATCGCCGGGCCTCCGCCCCAGTCGTCCCACGCCAGGTTTGTGGGTGTGGGGCAGTCGAACACCCCAACGGCGTCAAGATAGCCTCTGGTCACGAGTTGGTAAAACGGGCCACCGTCGGTGGGGACGGCGTACCTGAGGAGGTCCTTGTGGTCCGACCAGACGGTGCCATCCTTCCAGGTTGCGTCGCTCTCGACCTCGGTCTTGAGGGTGTCATCCACCCAGCCGGGATAGACGCCGTCATTGTCGGTCAGAAACAGGTGGAACCCGATGCCGACGTTATGGACGTTTGCCCGACACTGCGTCTTGCGCGCCTCCTCGCGCGCCCGGGACAACGCGGGCATCAGCATGGCAGCCAGAATAGCGATGATTGCTATGACCACCAGCAGTTCAATCAGAGTAAACGCCTTCTTCATCTTCACATCCTCCCACTAGTATCTGTCAGCTCAACCTGCTCAGTGTCCTGATTCTGTCGTGTTCTCCAGTCCCTCCTCCCACCTCCTTTCGCAGCTCGCACAGAACAAAAGACAGACTCCTAGAGCTTTCAGCGCGGCAGTATACTACCAGACGATATCTCCCTTGTCAAGCAGAAAAAACGCGCTTTCGCCCCGATTCCGAACGAGGCGGAAAACGGCCTTCCGACCGCCCAGACCCCTGTCGGAACGCCAGCCAACACGCCCAGAAGCGCACGGGCCGTGCCTGCCCCGAACGGGTTACGGTCCACGCCGCCAGCCGCCTCAAGGCGGCCATTGGCACCCGGTGTGCGCCGGCCTCGTTGGTTGTTTTCCGCCCGCGACTCCCTATAATTGAGGTGTCCCCCGCTTCCGTGTCTGCGTCGGGGGAAGGGCCGAGGACCACTGGCGAGGGACGCGGGCGCATGGGCGGCAGTTCCCGAGACAAGAGGCCGGTCGGCGAGCTGAGGATCTCCGTGATAGGGTGCGGCGGGTGGGGCACGGCACTGGCGATCCTCCTGGAGCGCAACGGGCATCGCGCAACGATCTGGGGCGTGGAACCCGATTACGTCGAGAGTATGAGGGAGAGCCGACTCAATCCGCGCTACTTGCCGGGCGTCGAGATTCCCGCGTCGGTGGGGCTCAGTTCGGACGTGCCAGCGACGGTCCCGGCCAGCCAGGTGATAGTGATGGCCACGCCGACGGTTTACCTGCGCAGCGTCTGCGAGGCGATTCGGCGCCACCTGAGCGGGGACCAGTTGATCGTGAACGTGGCCAAAGGCATCGAGGAAGACACTCACCTGCTGGGCAGCCAGATCATCGCGGACGTGTGCGGGGACGAGCTTCGCCTGGCCGGGCTTTACGGGCCGAGTCACGCGGAGGAGGTGGCGCGCGGGCTGCCCACGACCGTGGTGGCCACAAGCTCCGACGAGGAGCTGGCCCGGCGGGTTCAGGGGATTTTCATGTGCCCCACGTTCCGGGTCTACACCAACCCGGACGTGATCGGGGTGGAGCTGGGCGCGGCGCTTAAGAACGTGATAGCCATCGCGGCGGGCATGTGCGACGGGCTGGGCTTCGGTGACAACGCCAAGAGCGCCCTGCTCACGCGGGGACTGGCGGAGATAACGCGCCTGGGAGTGGCGATGGGCGCACGGCGCGAGACTTTCGCCGGGCTCACCGGCCTGGGCGATCTGATAACCACGTGCGTGAGCCCGTACGGGCGGAACCGCGCCGTCGGGATGCGCATAGCCAGAGGCGAGACGCTGGGGCAGATACTGGCCAGCATGGACCAGGTCGCCGAGGGCATACGCACCACGCGGTCCGCCTGCGCCCTGGCGGAGCGATACGGAGTGGAGATGCCCGTAACGGGCGGCGTGCACGGCGTGCTGTTTGAGGGCCGTCCGCCGCTGGAGGCGGCCATGGCGCTGATGCAGAGGGCACCGCGCGCGGAGCGTGATGAACCGCTCCAGTAGGCGCGGCGGCGGGCTTCGTCGGCCGGGGCGGCCGGACACCCGCCCCCGTGCAGTCACTGAACAACTGAGGGATCGGTCCGGAGGAACGCTCCATGTCGGGATCGCAGAGCTTGCAGGACAGGCTTCTGGCCGAGATCGCGCAGATCAGCGCCATTGACGTCCACTCGCACGTGCCGGCCGACGCCCCGTTCGCACGGTCGCTGCGGGACCTGCTGGGCTACCACTACTACACGGAGCTGGCCCACAGCGCCGGGATGAGCAAGGACGTGATCGCTCCCGAACTGCCCGACGAGCGGATGATCCCCGGCCTGCTGCACGCCATGGAAGCCATTGACAACACGGTGCAGTACAGTTGGATGGTCGAGCTGGCCAGGGAGCTGTTCGGCTTCCAGGCACAGAAGCTGACTCGCGACAACTGGCAGCCCCTGGCAGAGGCCGTCCGCCGCAGCGCCGAGCGACCCGACAGGGCGCGGGACATCATGCGCCGGTCCCGCATCGAAAAGGTCTTCCTGACCAACAACTTCGACGAGGATCTGGCAGCGATTGACACCTCGCTGTTTGCCCCTTCGCTTCGGGCCGACGCCCTGGTGTTCAAGATGCACGATCCGGCCGTTCGCAGCGGGCTCGAAGAATGCACCGGCGTCGAGATCAAGGACGCCGCTACGCTCCGTGAAGCGCTGGCTGCGGTCGCGGAACGGTTTCGGGCGGCCGGTGCGAAGAGCGCCGCCGTCTCGCTGCCACCGCGTTTCCGCACATTCCGTTTCGACGACGCGGACTTCGAACGGGCACTCCGGAAGGTGCTGAAGGGAGAAGAGCCGGAGGGCGCCGACGCAGAGCTGCTCCAGTGCGGCGTGCTTTTCGCCGTGACGGCCCTGTGCCGGGACTTCGGCCTGCCGTTGCAGATCATGGCCGGGGCGCTGCGGGACGCTTACGAGCACGGCGTGCCGCAGGGCACGGACCTCCCCGAGGCAGGCGACACGCTGGGCGGCCTGCTGCCGCTGCTGAATGCGTTCCCGGACGTGACCTTCTGCCTGTCCGTCCTTAGCGACAGCCAGGTGCAGGAGCTGGGGAGCTACGGGTGGATCGTGCAGAACGTCGTGCTGAGCGGGCATTGGTGGTACTGCAACGTGCCGGCCCACATCGCACGGGACCTGGCCGCACGGCTCCAGAGCGTGCCCAAGACCAAGCTGATCGGCTACTACAGCGACATGTACAAGCTGGAGTTCGGGCTGGCGAAGTTCAACATGTACCGGCGCGTTCTGGCGCAGGTGCTGGCTCGTGATTTCGTGGAGGCCGGCTTCGGCAGCGAAGAGGAGGCGCTGCACGTGGCGCGCTTGCTGCTCAGAGACAACGCCATTCGCATCTTCCACCTGTAAGGGGGGACATGGACCGGATGAGGGCCGCCGAGACGGATCAGGGCGGGGCCGCCAAGACGGATCAGGCCGGGGCCGCCAAGACGGATCAGGCCGGGGCCTCGGGGCGGGGAAAGCTCGTGGCCATCTGCGGCATAGACGGCGCCGGCAAGGCCACCCAGACCGCCCTTCTGGCGCAGCGCGCTCAGGCCGAGGGGTTCGCCGTGCAGCAGGTGTCCTTCCCGCGCTACGGCGAGGGATTCTTTGCGGCCCTCATTGAGCGCTACCTGCGCGGCGAGTTCGCGGCCCGGGCAGCCGAAGTGAGCCCCTATCTCGCTGCGCTGCCTTATGCCTGTGACCGCTGGGAGACCGGGCCTCGGCTCCGCGAATGGCTGGCAAGTGGATGCCTGGTGCTCTGCAACCGCTACGTGCCCGCCAACCTCGCCCATCAGGGATGCAAGATCGCTTCGCAGGCCGAGCGGCGGGCGTTCTTCCAATGGATCCACAGGCTCGAATACGAGGTGTTCAACCTTCCGCGGCCCTCGCTGCAAGTACTGCTGGACATAGAGCCGGCGCACGCCGCCGAACTCCTGCGCAAGAGAGACAGGGCCGAAGGACCAGCCAGGAGACAGGACATCCACGAGAAGGACATGGGTCACCTGGAAGCCACTGCTGAGACCTATCGGCAACTGGCGAGCGATCCGTCGGCTCCGTGGGCGGTGATCCCGTGCGTGCAGGCCGACGCCGTGCTGCCGCCCGAGGACATCGCGGAACGCGTCTGGGCCGCCGTCCGGGGAATCGTGTATAATGATGGGTAGGGGCACGGGGGCCTACTCCGCCGAAGCAGCCTCGGCTGCGAAGGCCGGACGCCGTGCCCTTACAGCTACGCAGCGGAGAGCCGGAAGATGAAACACGCGTGCCTGTTGGCGCTACTGATCGCCGCCGCGCTTGTGGTCGGCTGCGAAGGTCCTCGGCAACGCGAGGAGTTGCCCATACCGACGGGCTCGCACACAATCGCGCCGCGTGCAGCGCAACGGCTGTGGGACGAGCTGTTGCAGGCCGTGCCGATAGAAGGGGCGAGCGAGACGAAGTACTTCAGCCCGCCCAATGCCGAGCGATGCCCCAGGATCAAAGTGGTCACCGCCGCCGACAGGGAGGTCAAGCTCGAGCCCGGGCAGCCGGGCCGGGTAACGCTGGTGGTCTTCTGGAGCGTCGACTCCTCCAACGGCAGAGCAGCCATGCGGCATGCCAGCGATCTGGCGCACACATACCGGCAGTGGGGGGTGCAGGCAATCGGCATCGTCGAGAAGACGCCGTCGGCCTCTGCCGCCGAGTCCTTCGGCACGCAGCAGGGCATCACCTGCCCTTTCTACTACGATGACCTGTCCGCCCTGGAGGACATGTCCGACGAGGTCGGCGCGGAAGAGGACACGGTCGTTCCCTCCATCTTCATCGTGGACCGCCAGATGCGCCTCAGGTTCTACCGGGCCGGCTTCCGCTACACGGTGAAGGCCTTCGCGACCACCAGGCCGGGCGGGGAAGGCATATTGGAAAGCACGCCGGCCGGCGAGTGCATCGAGGACTACCTCCAGAGGCTCCTGCAAGAAGGCTGAGGCCCGCCGAGCGACCCCTCCCCTATCCGGCCGTGCCCACTTTCAGCAGGACGTATACCGCCGCCGCAATAAGCAGGATCAAAAGCGCGTTCTGGGCCAAGTATATCTGCCCGCGCGCAAAACGCGACCGGCACCGCGGCTCCACAAAGAACCGACACACCAGGAAAAGCCCCCCGAGAAGGTAAACGAGGGCCAGCGCGATGCCGTGGGCGCCTTTGAGCGTGTGATCGCCCCCCCTTAGGCCCGGCATGAAGGTGTTGCGCGTCAGCATCGCAATCACACCGTACATGGCGCACACGGCGCCCAGCACAAGGCCGATCAGGTACTGCCTGACCCAGCCAAGCTGACGTTCGCGGTTGCGATCCCCTCTCGCCATCACAGCACTCGCATGTAGCTCAGGCGCCCTCGCCTGAGTTCCAGCCATTCCCATCCGCCGCAGCCGAGGGCGGCTGCGCTACATTACCAGCCGAGCCTCCGTCGCTCCTGCCGGAGCTATGGAGCCCACGGGGCGGCTGCGCCACATTTCTCAACGGGCTGTTAGGGCACGACGGCCTGGCCGGTCT
>DAOVRD010000247.1 GCA_030628375.1 Planctomycetota bacterium | reverse complement strand
GGGCGGAGGGGCGCCGGGAGCGGGCGTACTCTATCCTGTAAATCCTGTACATCCTGTTAAGGCCGTTGTATTGCCGCCCACCGCCACCAGGTCATCCATCTGATCCGCTACGGGACAATTGAATGGCCCTGGGGGTGGCGGGCAGAATCTTGCAATGCCTCCAGCAGCAGCGTAGAATGCCGTCTTTGCCATCTTGCTCGGCGGCGAGCCGTCGGGGCGGCGCCGGGGCTGCTGGAAAACCGAAAAGGCGGTCCCTTCACCGGGATGCACCGTCATGCTGCTGCCATTCCTCCTCTGCGTGCTGATACTCTATGTCCCTCTTCCTCTCGGGGCCGAGGCGACGTCGTGGCCCGTGGCAGTTGCGGGCGTGGCGCTGCTGGTCGCAGTGAACGCGGCCATCGCCTGGGCGGGAAGCGGCCTGGCACTACGCCTTTCGAATGCGCCAGGCGGGCGGGGGGCCCTGGCCGCCAACCGCATCTTTTCCGCGCTGAAAGGATGCGTTATCGGTCTGGTGTTGGCCGCCGTGGTGGCGTTCAAGTGGCCGCTCCTGGTCCAGGGACTGCTGGGCAGCCACCGGTGGGCCATACTCGTGCCGGACCTGCTCCTGGTGCTGCCGGCGCTGGCCATGATCCTCACCCTGATGGCCTTCCAGCACCGTTTCGACCGTCGGCGGGGCCGCGTGTCCCTGTCATTGGGGCGCTGCCTGTGGCTGAGATTCAGAGTGGAAATGGCCATCATCCTGGCTCCCTGGCTGATGCTGGTGCTGGTGACCGATGTGGTGGCGGCGCTGTTCCACGGCTCGCAAGCGGCCCCCGTGGCCGACTCAATCAGTTCCGGCCTGGTGCTGGTCTTTCTGCTGGTCTTCAGTCCGCTGCTGCTTCGGACGATCTGGGCCACTTCCCCTTTGCCGGACGGGCCGCTGCGCCAGAAGCTGGAGGCGTTCTGCCGCTCGCAGAGATTCCGCTGCCACGAGATCCTGCTCTGGCACACCCACAGCCACCTGGCCAACGCCGGCGTAGTGGGGCCGACGCCAATCCTGCGCTACGTCTTGCTGACGGATGCGCTGGTGGAGCAATGCACCAACGAGGAAGTGGAGGCCGTGTTCGCCCATGAGGTCGGCCATATCCGGCACCGGCACCTGGTGTTCTACATGCTGTTCGCCGTTGCCTTCGTCTGCTTCTACGTGAACCTTGTGGACCTGGTCGCGCTGAGCGGATGGGTCCCTCCGCTCCAGGACATCCTGGCGTTCCAGATGACGGCCGAACAGGGGGCCATCATGCTGGTTCTGGCGGCGGTCTATTGGGTTCTCATCTTCGGCTTCTTCTCGCGGCGCATAGAACTGGAGGCGGACCTGTTCAGCCTGCAAGAGGCGCAAGACCCGGCCGCATTCATCAGCGCGCTTGTCAAACTCGCCGCCATGAACACTACCCATCGGAGCACCTCGTCCTGGCGGCACTTCAGCGTCGAACGCCGACTCTCGTTTCTCCGGAGCGTCCTGAACGATCCGTCGAGGGGCGCCCGGTTCCGGTCCCGCCTCGCCCTCATGCGGCTGGCCCTGCTGGCTCTGTTCGTGCTGGCGCTGGGCAGGCTCCTCATATTCCGCCCAGAGATATTCGGGATGTGAAACGGAGGCCTGAACTCCAATTCATAATTCATAATTATGAATTCATAATTGCCGTCACGTCGGTTGGGCCCGCCGATCCGGCACGTGACGACAAGCTCGGCCACAGGTACAATGAGAAGAGGCAAGCCACACGCCTTCAAAGGCGCCAACTGACCAGGCATAGGAAAAGCGGTCGCGCAATGCATGCGGAAGACATCACCCGCAGGAACTTCATCAAACTCGCCGCCGGCGCCGGTGCAGTTCTATGCCCGCTGGCTGCAATTCCGGCCTGCGACGCGAATGCACCGACCACGACCGAGAAGATGCCGCGCCTCAGCGACCACGAAGCCCTCGCCTACGAGAAGCGCCGCGGCGGGATGGTGCGCTGCACCCTCTGCCCTCACCAGTGCATCGTCGGTCCGGGGGGACGCGGCCTCTGCGGGGTCCGAGAAAACCAGGGCGGCGTTTACAAGACACTCGTCTACGCCCGCCCCTGCACGTTGCACGTTGACCCCATCGAGAAGAAGCCGCTCTTCCACTTCCTGCCGGGCACGCGCGCGTTCTCCATCGCCACAGCCGGGTGCAACGTCGAATGCCAGTTCTGCCAGAACTGGGACATCAGCCAGGCCCTGCCTGAGAAGGTCTGGTGCAACTACGTGCCGCCGGAAAAGGTCGTGGCCCTGGCGCAGCAGTACAAGTGCCCGACCATCGCCTACACGTACTCTGAACCGACCGTTTTCTACGAATACGTCCTGGATACGGCGCGCGCCGGGAAAGAAGCCGGCGTCCACAGCGTGACGATATCGAACGGCTACATCAACGCGGACCCGATGAAGCGCCTGTGCGAGGTGCTCTCCGCCGTCAAGATAGACCTGAAGGCATTTACCGAGCAGTTCTATCAGCAGTACGTGGGCGGCGAGCTGAAGCCCGTCCTGGCGACGATAGAGCTGCTCAAAGAACTCGGCATGTACACCGAGCTGGTGACGCTCCTCATCCCCGGCCTCAACGACAGCGACAAAGAGATAAGGGACCTGAGCAAGTGGGTGGTGGAGCACGTCGGCCCGGACGTGCCGGTGCACTTCTCACGATTCCGCCCCGCCTACAAGATGACGAACCTGTCGCAGACGCCGGAGAAGACCGTCATTCGGGCGCGAGAGATCGCGGCGAGCGAGGGCGTCCACTATGCCTACGTGGGCAACCTGCGGGGGCACGAGTACGAGAGCACCTACTGCCACTCCTGCGGCAAGAAGATCGTCGAGCGTTTCGGCTACCACGTCGGGAAGGTCCGCGTCACGGACGGCAAGTGCGATTACTGCAAGACCCCCATCCCCGGCGTGTGGAGCGCCTGAGCGGGTCGCCTTCAGCCGGTCAGCAGGCGGGCCAGTTGCTCCAGCGGTTCCAGAAAGCTGCACAGCTCGGTGCGGAATACCAGCGCGAATGCCGTCCCCATGGCCAGAAACGGGCCGTACGGCATGATGTGCTCGTCCTTGCCCAGCAACAGGGGAAGGCCATAAAGCATCCCCAGGAACGGCGAAAAGAAGAACGCCACCAGCACCACCTTCCAGCCGAAGAACGCCCCCACCATCGCCATCAGCTTGACGTCGCCGAACCCCAACGCCTCCTGACGGAAGATCAGGTATCCCACTATCGCCAGGACGAATATCAGGCCTCCCCCGCCCAGCGCCCCGATGGCCGAGGCAATCAGCCCGTCCAGGTTGGCCGAGCGCGTCAGCCCCTCATACGTGTGATAGCTCTCCACGCCGACGTGAAGCTGCGGGAGAAGCAACCCGGCCAGCAGACCCCCAATGATGCCGAAGACCGATATCTCATCCGGGATAATGAGGAACTCCAGGTCAATCCCGCTGGCGACGATCAGAACCGAAACGACCACCATCATGACGGCGATCTGGCCGACGTCGGTGCCTGCCTGGACGCCCTGTCGCAGATAGATGAGCGCAAAGAGCGCCCCCGTGAGGCCCTCGACCACGGGGTATCGCCAGGAGATCGGCGCGCCGCAGTCCCGGCATCGGCGACCCAGCACGAAGAAACTGACAAGGGGGATATTGTCGTACCACCTGATCGGGTGGCGGCAGTGGGGGCAGATGGAACGCGCGGGATCGCCGGTGCTCAGCCCCCGGGGAAGCCGCCAGATGCATACGTTCAGGTGGCTGCCCACCGCGCATCCGAACAGGAAGAGCAATGCCATCATGGCGATGGTCAACCATGCCGATGGTGCGATGGGCAACGGGGGGTCCTCCTCGCGCAGCACCCGCGGTGCCGCCGGACGGGACGGGCTGCGTTCTCGATTGACGGGGCGACGCGCCAGAGCGTCTGCACCCGCCCGCAATCTCGCCCAGGCTCAGACCAAGAGCAGTGTGCCAAAAGCGCCCGGGTTCCTTTCCTGACGCGACCGCCCGGTCCAGGTCAGCCGCAGGACGTCCTTGCCGTCCTCGTCGTGACTGTTGATGCCGATGTCGAACCCTATGACGCTCGGCGTTCCGTCAACCTGTGAGAATACCTCCCAGGGGATGGCGCAATCAACGCGATACCCGCAGGGAGTGCGGGCGAGCCGCACCGCGACGTCCGCGTCGTTGGAAGTCCTGACCTGGGGTTCGTCCTTCTCCTCGGCGGCCGGGTAGATGGCCACGTTCATCACGCCCTGCTCGTAGCCGCCCCGGCCAAGCTCGCTCGTCTTCCGGCCGTCCAGGAAGATGCACAGATTGTCGGCCCTCTTCCTGCCCACGATCTTCTCGCGGGCGGGGAACCGCAGGTCCTCCTCCACGTCAGCGTAAACGTAGAGGTTCTGCTTGTCGTAGGCGGCGGCGAAGTCGAAGCTGTGGCCGGCGACGTTCTGGTCCGAGCCGTGGATGGGGTGCAGGGCCGACGGCACGTGAAGGGCCCCGCCCCGCCGTGCAGAAGGATCCAGCTTGTAGCCCCGCGCCTTCCTGGCGACAGTCACGACGTGGTGGAGGTGCGCCAGCGCCTGCGTCCCGTCGTACGTCACCACGGCGTCAAGGTCGAGTGCCTGCGACGACGGCCTGACGACGACCTCAACGTCCTTGTGCCGCCGAGCATAGGGACGGAGCTTGTCGAATCGGAACCGCTCCGGCGAGATCCGGTCCTCCCCGTGAGGGTGGAACTCGACTTTGGCCTTCTGCTGCTGATCGGTGAAGTTCTTCAAGTGGTAACGCAGGTTGACGTGCACCATGCCCCGTCTGTCAAGCGAGCCCCCTCGCAGTTCGCTCCAGCCGGCAACTGTGCCGGCGCGGCTGTCGAGGGCGGCCACCGTCTCCGCCAGGCGTGCCGGAATATCGAGGTCCTGCGGGCAAGGCTCCAGGCATTTCCCGCAGAGCCGGCACAGCGCCGCCTTCCCCGCCAGGCGCGCGTAGCGGCTCCTTGCGTGGTCGGTCAACCCGAAGATGCGCTCCATGTTGAGTATCTCGAAGTTCGCCGGGATGTCCACCCCCTCCGGGCAAGGCATGCAGTATCCACAGCCGGTGCAGTAGAGGCCGAGGAACTCCTTGCGTTCCTGGATGGCGGCTTCGATGCGGTCGTGGTCCTCCTGGGTGAGCTTGGTCGCGCGGGAGACCGTCTCGACGTTCTCCTCCAGCATCTCCATGGTGGACATGCCCGAAAGGGCGGCGGTCACATTGGGGTTGGACAGAACGAACCTCAGCGCCAGGTCCGGCGTGCTCTTGACGTCGCCGATGAGTTCGCTCGCCTTCTCGCTGGGGTATCCGAGCCGGCCGCCGCCGACCGGCCCCATGATGGTCACGCCCATGCCGCACTGGGCCGCGTGCGCAATGCCCTCCTCCAGGTGGCGGTCCAGCAGGTTGTACTGCACGATGATGCCCTCGAACAGGCCGCTGTCAATGCATTTCATCAGGCCTTCGCAGGGGCCGTGGTAAGAATGGCAGATGTGGTGGATCAGGCCCTGCTCCCTGGCCTTGAGCATTTCCTTGTAGAGACCGTCTTCGCCGACGACTCCCCTCTCGAAGTTCTCGATGGTCATGAAGTGGAAGTTGTAGACGTCAATGTGGTCGGTGCGCAGCCGCTCCAGTGAGTCCTCCAGATTCTTCCACCAGCCGGCCTTGTCGTGCTTGTCGTAATGGTGGTTCTTGGTCGAAAGGACGACCTTTCCACGGATGTCTTCGGTAACCTCGCCCAGCACGCGCTGGCTGTCGCCGCCGCAGTATCCCACGGCCGTATCGAAGTAGTTGATGCCCATCTCAAAGGCGCGCCGCAGCAGGGGAATGGCCTTGTCGCGGTCCACCTCTTCCTTGGACTTCATGGGCAGGCGCATGCATCCGAAACCCAGCCGCGATACCTTCAATCCAGTCTTGCCGTATATTGCGTACTCCATCGTCCGACCCTCGGAACTACGTCTGAACCAATGTGCCTGGTGCCGTGAGCACGCCCCACAAAAACAGTCAGGCGAGCCAGAGGATGTCTCGCCCAACCCGGGTGTATGACCCCGGTTCACTTTGCTGGGACCGAAACGCAGATTATACAGCAGCCCGGGCCAGGCCGCAAACGCCCAGGGCCCACGACCCAGTTGCGCTGATCGTAAGAGCCTCTAACAGAACGGATTCACCGCCGAGGACGCAGAGAACGCAGAGCCCAAAGAACGTGTTATAGACCGGTTTCTCGGCTTTCTCGGCGCCCTCTGCGATCTCTGCGGTTAGTTTCGTTAGGCGTTTTAAGAGCGCCCGGGCACCGTGC
>DAOVRD010000100.1 GCA_030628375.1 Planctomycetota bacterium | reverse complement strand
GAGTGGCCGCTGCACTCCGTCGAAGATGTTGCCCAGCAGCCCCGGCGCCAGCACAATGGAGAACGGCATCCCGGTCCGCGCCACCCGGTCGCCCGGCCTCAAGCCCACGGTCTGCTCGTAGACCTGGATGGTGGCCACGTCGCCGGACAGTCTGATCACCTCGCCGACCAACCTGTCGGCGCCGACCCTGACCATCTCGTAGGCCCCGGCGCTCGCCATGCCCTCGGCCTCCACGATCGGGCCGCTGACGCGCCTTATGGTGCCGGTCTGTGCCGGGGCACTATTCATTCGCCCGTTCCTGATACATCGGGAAGGTTCAGTCCGATCTCGATGCGCATCTGATCCCACAGCCTGCCGAGGCGCCCGTCGAAGGTCTGATCGGCGACTTCGTGTCCGCCGGCCCCAATGACGAGCAGCCCGCCCGGAGCGTCCGTCGTCTCCTCAGCGATCTCGACCTCGACCTGGCGGCTCGACTGCTGCCTGACGGCCGACTGGACCTGCACGGCCAACTCACTGCCCCACCTGTCCCGCTCGTCCGGCCGGAGGACGAGGCGGAACTTCCGGCCGCTCATCGCCCGAATGGCCAGGACGGCCAGCTTCACCACGGCACGCCGATGCTCCTCGGTCCCGGCCAGTTGTGCAAGTTTCTCCCGGGCTTGCGAGCGCACGTGTTCCACCATCTGGTGGCGCAGCCGGTGGCGCAGTTCGACCACCTCCTGCTCGATGCGCGCGTGCATCACCTCCCGCTCACGCTGCACGGGCGCCCGCGCGGCCTCCAGGACGCGTTCACGTTCGTCCTGGGCGCTCTTCTGGGCCTCGGCCGTTATCTGCCCGGCTTCCCGCTCGGCCCTCTGCCTGATGCGATCGGCGCGCCTGCGCGCATCGGCCATGATCTCTTCGACCAGCCCCTTCTCCTGTTCGGCCATAAATGCCTCTAAGAAAAAGAAGTCCCCGCCGAAGGCGCATCCCGTGCGTGCCGAATGAACGCATTCCGCACAGCCGCGTTCTCGGCGCCAAGAGCCATCACTCAGATTCCTCACGCACTAAAGCCCAGATGCGTTTGAGCGGCAGTTCGGCGCGTATCTCCTCCGACAACTGATTGTAATTACGGAGCACCCCTTCGACCAGATCGTTGCCGTCCCACAACCGCACTTGAAAGAAAAGCTGCCGTGCCAGTTTCACTGCGTCCTTGGTGAGTCCACCCCATGCCACGATCAGGCCTTGCTCGGCTTTGAAGTTCTGTATCACGCCCTGCAACTGGCGAACAACACTAACGTCCTGTGAGGAATCGCCCGACTTGACCTGCACGCAGAGCCGTGGGGAGTCGAAACCCATTGGCCCGCGTCCAGCAATGATGTCCACCCCTCCATCCGGACCCGGTGGACTGAGATGCGTCTTGTAGCCTTGTGCCTTCAGGATATCGTCGACCAAGTGGGCCAGTTCGTGCTCCTTAAAGCTGCGCGCGATGAAGTCCCTTATCTGCTCGCGCGCGTATGCCTCCAGGTCAGGGATTTCCTCGATAATCACCTCCTCATCTTCCAGACCCGGATCCGGTTTACCCGCAAGAACCGCTTTGATCCTCTCTTCCGCGTTGTTTCGCTTGATCCGGCAGACCGTCATTCCCGCATTGAGCGAGTAGCGAAGGTCCTGGCCGAACTCTGACCGTGGGATGTCGGTCCGCAACCATTTGACTGGGCGCGTGTGCCGAGCGCCTGCGGCACTCTCCGGACGGTACTGATAACTACCTGTCACTTCGCCGATGGCAACGCCTGACCGCGTCTTGAACGGCAGAACGACCAGGTCCCTCGGGCTCATTCTCTCGCGGAACGCCCAGAGCTGGCCGACAAGGATGGCGATAGCCATCGGGTGCCTCTCCGCATAGACATCTCCGCACATCGCCTTCAACTCGTCTCGGCTTTCGACGCCAGACAGATCGCTGAGCCTGTCCCAGCCGATCACAGCCTGGTTGTTCTCAACGACGAACTCCTCTAACTCGCCATTTCTCCCTGCTCGCACGAGCCAGACAGCCATCACGTGACCTCCCCTGTTCCAGGTATCGCCCAATCCTTCACTCGTAACCTGCCTCTCATCAGCAAACTCAACCCAGTCTTGAAGAACGCCTCAAGAGCCTGCTTGCGCTGCTCTCAGAACTTGATGCCCACCGCCTCGCGGATTATCTTCAACAGCGACGGGCTCTCCTCGCTGGATCCCTCCGGACCCGGTATCTCCACCATGATCGGCAGCGCCTCGCCGAAACGGATGGCGTTGACCTTCTCCCTGACGGTGTTCGCAACCTGCTCGGTGGTGATGACGATAAGCTCCGCTCCCGACTGGACCAGCCGATCCAGTTCGGCCTCGGCCTCCGTGGCGTTCCTCACCACGACGCCGGGGATGCCGACGTAACGGAATCCCGCGACCGTGTCCTCATCGGCAACGACATGGAAATCCATCCCTGGCCTCCAGGCAATGCGCCGGCCGGCCTCAGAGCTTCAGGTACAGCAGCACCGAGACGAGCAGGCCGTAGATGGCAATACCTTCGGCCAAGGCGACGAACAGCAGGCTCCGGGTGAGAAGCTCCGGCTTCTCGCTGGCCGCGCCGAGGGCCGCTGCCCCCACCTTGCCGACGGCGTAGCCGGCCGCCACGCAGGGAATTGAGATGGCCACAGCGATAGCCATGGCCAGGTCCCAGCGCGTCGCAGCCGACCCCGGGCGCTGGACGGCCGCAGGCGCAGCGGAAGGCGACCCCTCGCCGTCATCGGCCAACGCTGCCGCCACGCCGATTCCCGAACTGATGCAGAAAGCCGCGAGAATCAAAGACACCATGAGAACCTGGCCGACGTACCTCCTCTTTATGGCTTTGAAATCCATGATACCTCCTTGCTATCGAAAAAGCCGGTTCGACGCCCTTCGCAGGACTCTTACTCCAGTCGGAACGGCTCGTAACGCACTCCCTCCCCGCGGAAGAACTTGGTGAAGAACTCGTAGTACTCCAGGCGCATTATCTGAACGGTGACGATCAAGCCCTCCAGGCCGATGATGACGGCAGTGCCCAGCACAAAGATGATGGCAGACCAGATGAGGCCGCCCGGCAGATCGTTCACCAGGCGCTGGAGGACAAATATTGTAAAACAGAGGGCGGCGTGGCTCAAAGCGAAAGCCGCCACGCGCAGGAAGGAGAACGTGTTGGCCAGGTACACCATCACCGTCTCCATTGCCTCGATCAGCCCCTGGAAGAAGCCCATCAGCGGACTGTCACGCCAGAGGGGTTTCCGATGGGTCAGCAACGCATAGATGGGCTCGTGCAGTACAAGCACGGTCAGCGGCAGCCCGATGACGAGGATCGCAAGCCACAGGTCCACGGCGCCCGCGCCGGCCACCACGAGCTTGACCGCCAGCGCCAGCGCGCCCCAGTAGAAGATGATGCCGGCCACGCCGAACCTTCCGAGCAGGCCCTCGGCGTAGTCGCCCCTGCGCAACCTGTTGATGATGTTCAGGATCGTTCCCAGGCTGATCAGCGCCATGCCGAGCACTATCGCCAGGATGAGGTAGCGCACCACGTGCTCGGCGGCGCCCGCCCCTTCGCCCTCGAGCCTTATGGGCTCGAACCCCAGAGTCAGGGGGAACCCCAGGTCCGCAAGGGACTTGCCGAAAAACGACCCCTGGAAGAACGTGCCGAACAGCATGGCGGACAGGCCGGCCATGGCAACGACAAAACCCATGTCCCGCACCCCCGCTCCCTTTGCCCACCTGCGCATCAGCAGCCCTGCCACCAGCAGACACGCGCCGTGCCCCAGGTCACCAAAGATGATGCCGAAAAGCAGCAGGAAACTCGCTGCGAACATCACCGTCGGCTCGATCTCCGTGTAGCAGGCCACTCCGTAGCCGTGCACCAGTCTCTGAAACGGCGCCAGGAACCGGCCGTGGGCGACAAGACTCGGCACGCGCTCCCGCTCGATGTCCTCCCTGTCCGGTTCCAGTATCTCGATGACGGCCTGCCCGCCGGTCACCTCCGTCACCGTTCTGCGCAGCTCGTCCACCTGCGCGGCGGGCACCCAGCCGGAGATCACTGCCGTGGCCCAGGTGGTCCCGAAGTTCTGCTCCGCTTCCAGCAGCTTGAGCTGCGCCGCCAGGGCCCTGGCGGTCTGCCGCAGCTCCTTTCCGTGGCCCTGGCCGACCTCGCGCAGGAGCCGGCGCACTTCCGCGATCCTTTCCTCAAGTGCGCCTTTTCTTTTCCCGGCCTCTTCGTAAACGGCCGCCGGTGTCTCCTCGGGATGAGCAGGCACGGGCTTCTCCTGGAAGCCGTGTTCCCCCAGGACGGTCTCGACGGCGAAGCGCCTGCGCCGGCTGCTGACCACCATCAGCTCGGCCGGCTCGTCGGTAGCCGCCCAACCCTCGGCAAGGGGAATGAGCAGCACCCCGTCCGGCATGGCGCCCCGCATTCGGTCCAACTGCCTGCGCTCGAGCATACCGGCCTTCAACTCAACGAAAGCCGACTCGTCCAGCCCGCTCAGCGGCACATTCACGTCGCGGTAGGGCGCCAGTTCGCGCAGGATTTCGTCCGTATCGGCCAGTCCCTCGCTCAACCGGTCCAACTGCCGCGACTGCTCGGCAACCCGGGACTCCAGCAGCGCCACCAGCCTCTCGCCCTCTTCCACCGAGAACGGCGCGGGAGCCGGAGCGTCCTGCGGTCGCGCTTGCGGGACGTGCTCTTCTTCCTCGACCTCCAGCAGACTCATCACGCCCTGAAGGCCGTCCATCAGGTGGCGGCACCGCTGAAGCTCCTCGCCGACCTCCTCCGGCTGGAGCTTGCCCTCGCTTTCCTCGACGCTGCTGCGCAGGTGCATCACGCCCAACCGGCCCAGGGCCCTGGCCACACGGTCCACCTGCCGTCCCAGGACGAATATCCGCGCCTTCCGCATGGCCGCAGGGCTCAGCATGACGCCTCGAACTCCTTCGCACAGCCGGGGAACCGGCAGCCGCTTACAACCCGAGATATTGGAGGATCTCGGCTTCGGATCTGTGGGCGTGCAGCATCCGGGCAAGCGCCAGAAGGCGGCGCAGCTCGTCGCGCTTCAGATAGAAGGTGCTCACCAGGACCGCCGGGCCGCCCTCGACACCATAGTACTGCCGGTTGGCCAGGCGAACCACCTCATGCCACAGCACGTCCTCCAGCTCGCCGATGTCCTCCACCATCTCGGCAGTGACGCCCAGCTTCTTGAGCCGCGGCACGCGGTCCATCACGAACCCCGGCGCGGGGTTCTCATGTATCTCGCGCAGCGTGCCGATGCGCATCCCGCTCCGCCCGCCGGGCAGAAGTCCTCCGAACCGCTCCCACGGAAGGCCGTAGACGCGCGCCGCCCGCAGCGTGGCCAGCAAGCGCATTGCGTCCAGTTCGCCCGAGATAGGAGCCGAACATCCGGCCCGGTCCGCAACCGAGAGCCCCTCCAGCCCCTCCTGAACGCCGAGCCAGTAACCCCGGTCGAAAGCCATTTCCAGGTAGGCCCTCCGTCCGGTCTCCTCGTAAAGGGGCAGCGCCCGCTCAGCGCTGGCACGGACAGCCGGCAGCGGAATCCTCCCGAGGAACTCCCCGACGTCCGGGCTGTCCAGCAACCTCTGGGCCGGCAGGGACAGTTCGCGCGGCAATTCAATCAGATAACCGGCAGCGTCGCCGTCCTTGCCGCCTCGCGTGAAAAGGCGCAGCAGCACCTTCAGGTTCTCGACGGCGTAACGGTCGAGCAGGCGGCGGCACAGGGCGCGATAGGGACCGTCCAGATAAGCCAGCCATGAGGCCAGTTCGCGCACACAGGCCGCCAACATGCTGCGCTCAAGGGCGAAATGGTCGGGGATGTCCTGGCGCGGGAAGAGCCGCCACGCCAGGTCTTCAACGGAAGGGAGTCGGGCGAGATCGCGCAGGCGGTCGCCTTCGTAAAGCAGGCTCCTTCGGCCGCGCAGCTTCGCGTTGAGGAACTCGAAAGGGACCTCAGAAAGGCCCTGCACCCGCACGTCCGCCGGGGGAATCGTCTTCATGGGGCCCACCCAAACCGACAGTGGAAGGGGCAAGCCGGATGCCGGGCGTCTCTCACCGGTCCGTCTGGTCGCCGTAGGCGATGGTTCTGACGACGAAGGCGACGGACTCGTCCAGCTTCTCCGGATCTATGCTGTCGGCAGAAGGGAGTTTTGCCCTCTCCTGTCTGATGCGTTCTTGCTTCTGTTCTTGGAGGGCGCGGACTTCGCGGTTGTGGAGGTCTTCGGCCTGGCGGCGGGCTTCTTCACGGCTCTCGGCGACGATCCGGCGGGCTTGCTCGCGCGCCCGCGCAGTCGTGTCGGCGGCCTCCTGCTCCGCCTGCGCGATGACCTGGCGGGCCTCCTTCTCAACTTCCAGCAGTCTTTCGATAACGTCGCTCACTGCTCGACCGTCACCTTCTCAACGACCTGGATAAGCTCGTCGGCGCTCTGCGCCGCCACCATGCCCTCGTAGACGCCGGGCACCTGCATCAGGTTGCCGATATCCGCCAGCACTTCCACGTTCGGACCCGGGTTGTGCACCTCGGCCAGCACCAGGAAGACCAGGTAAACCAGCTCGCCGTCGGCGGCGTCGAATTCGATGCCGTCGCGGCTGACGCCGACCGCCAGCACTACGCCGGTCAGGTTCGCATGTTTCGCGTGGGGTATGGCCACTCCGCCGCCGATGCCGGTGCTGCCTTTCTCCTCGCGCGCGTAGAGGGCCGCCAGCGCCGCCTCGCGGTCGTTGACCTTCCCCGCCCGCACCAGGACCTCGACCAGCTCGGCGATGGCCTCCTCCTTGTCCAGGGCTTCCAGGGGCACCTTCACCGTGTCTTTTTCAATGAGAGACGCAAGATCCATCTAGCTATACCTGAGTGGGGATTGGGAGACAGAGCCGCACACACTCGCAAAACTAACACTCTAAGCCAACAAAGCCCTGCATGTCAACTCGTGCGAGCCCCCTGGACCCTGACCAGAGGGCAGCCCGGCGGCACGAACGGCCCGGCCCAAGCGTTGCAGTGGGCCGGGTTGCTCGGATACGATGGCGGCCGATGCCCTCGGGCCGGTCGGGCCGCGGTCCCCGCTCGCCAGATCGCCGACCGCGCACGGCAGTGCAGTTTTCTCTCCTCATAGCCAGGCGAACGAACATGCGCAAGCCTATCACGAAGTTGAAGGCCTCGACGGTCGACGGCCAAGTAGTGCTCACGTGGTACAAGGCCAGTGGGTTCATGGGCGACGCGCGCGCGGCTGAGTTCGCCCGTTTCCGCATCTACCGGCGGGAGGAGCGTCGTTTCGTGTTCGGCAGCGACTACGAGGAGTTCTTCCTCTGCCGCCGCGGCGCGAATCTGGAACCCATCTTTGAAGGGAGCCTGCCCGCGGGGAACGATCGCAAGTTCTCCTTTACGGACAGCGACGTGGCGATGGGCAGGACCTACTCGTATTTCGTGCAGACTCCGCGCTCAGGACGGATCGGGCCGGTCCCGGTCAAGGTGCGGGACCCGGAGGTGTGGTGGTCTTACGAACGCATCACGTCCCGCCTCCGCTCCCTGGCAGAGGGTTGCCCCGACCTGGTTCGACTCTGGGCCTGCGGCACGACGTGCAGCGGGCGCGAGATACCGTGCGTTGAGGTCGGCGGCGGCGGACGAACCCTCGGTCTGGTGGGCCTGATACACGGGGGGGAGTCCGGCCCCGAACTCATCATACCCGCGCTGGAGAGGCTGGTAGCGGAATCCCCCGACCTGTTGACCGCCGCGCGGATCGTGGCGATTCCGGCCGTGAACATCGACGCCCGTCAGCAGATGGTCGCCGGTACGCCCTGGTACCTTCGCACCACACCGGCAGGGGTGGACCTGAACCGAAACTTCCCCGCCCGCTGGCACGAAGTTGGCTACGGCTACGGGTTGGACTCCTCGGACCCGGACTCGGCGACGTATCGTGGTCCGTGTGCGGGGGCTGCCCCGGAGACGCGAGCCGTCATGTCGGTCTTCTCCGAACGACGCCCGGACGTGCTCTTCAGCTTCCACTGGCTGGCGAGCATCTGCGAGCTCCCCGCTCTTGCGCCCACGTGCGAGGACCGGCGGCATCGCCCCTACTGCCGGAGCGTCATCGAGTCCTACGCCAGGGGCCTCTATCCGGAGTTGCCGTTCTCAGAGAACTGGCTTGCGTTCGACGGCACTCCCGGCGCCCTACCGACCTGGCTCTACGACCTTGGGTGCCTCGCCGCCTTCGACCTGGAAGGCGGCGTGCGGGCGGAAGCCCGACCTTGCCAGACCGACCAGACCGACCGCTCTCTGCTGGAGGAGTACCAGCAGCGCCACTACGATGCCATCCGGTCACTGCTGGGGGAGTGGGCCGCGTGAGGGCCGCACCGCCCACCGCCGGTGCGGCGGGCAGCGTGACGGGGGCCCCGGCCGCTTGCACGCGAGCATTGCGCCGTTATACTGTTTGCAGGACGGGGAGCCCTATCCGCGGAGGGACACAGATGCCGACGATGGATTTCAAAGTGATGCTCGAACCGGACCCTGCGGGCGGATATGTCGTGTGCTGCCCCTCGCTGCCTGGCTGTTACAGCCAGGGGGACACCATAGAAGATGCATTGGCGAACATCCGCGAGGCCATCGAACTGTGCATCGAGGACATGCGGGCCCACGATGAACCAGTGCCCGATCCGTCCGGAACGCTGATGGGCAGCGTGCTGGTGACAGTATGATGGCCCGGCTGCCGACTGTCTCCGGAAAGCAAACCATTGCGGCCCTGGAACGGTTCGGGTACGCCGTGGCCCGGCAAAAGGGCAGCCATGTGCGAATGCGACACCCCGACGCCGGCAGTCACAAGCCCCTCACTATTCCCCTGCACCGTGAACTGCGTGCTGGCTTGCTGCGAGCCATACTGCGCGATGCGGCACTCACCCCCGATCAATTCAGGGATCTTCTGCATCGCTGAGCAAGGCTGATGGAATGTGGAAAAACAGGGACTGGCACGGCGTTGGTGCCTGTCCCGTTTTTCCACAGACCCTCCACCGAAAATGGGATACGGGCACCCTTCGACAAGTCCGCCCGAGGCGGACAAGCTCAGGGATGCCAGTCCCCATTTCCAATGCATTTGCATATCCGTACGCCAGCCGGCATAAATGGGGTCTTGCCGCGACTATCCCGCGCATCTATTCCGAAGGAGGCCGCAGATGAGGTGCACGCCGATCGGTATGGCAATGCTCAACGACGAGCGCGAGCACGTCTGGCGGGAGAACAACCCCCAGAACGTGCGCGTCGTCGGGCAGTGGGCCGACATCATCCGACGTAAGCTCAAGAACGTGGACGGCTCGGCGCCCGAGGTCGTCGTGGGCAGCAAGATCGTCACCGGAGTCCGCGTCGCCCAGGAGGTCGGCGAAGAGCTGCGGCGCGCCGGCTGCCGCTCCATCGTCATGTGCTACAACGTCTGGAATTTCCCCTTCCTGGTCTGGCCCTTCATCAACTCGGTCGGCAGGGACGTGCCGATCCTGAGCCTGTCGAACAACAACGGCGAGTTCCCGGGCAACGTGGGGCTGCTGGCCACCGACGGCGCCCTGCGCCAGGCGGGCGTCCGCACGCACCGCATCGTCGGCGACATGGACGACGAAGAGGTGCAGGACGAGGTGGTGGACTGGCTGCGCGCCGCCCAGGCCCTCACCACCATCCGGAACGAAGTCTACGGCCTCTACGGCGGCCACTCGATGGGCATGGAGACCGGCTACTGGCACCTGACGCCGATGCTCAAGTGCCTGGGGGTGACGGCCCGCCAGATAGACCAGCTCTGGCTGCTCAAAGTGATGGAGAACGAGGTGGACGAGGCCGAGGTGCAGAAGGGCCTCGCGTGGCTGGAGGGCATGCTGGGCGACCGCCTCCTCTACGACGGCAAGATGCTCACTCCCGAGACGCTCAAGACGCAGCTCCGCCTCTACTGCGCCCTGAACCTGGTCAACCAGGACAAGGGGTTCGACTTCTGCGGCCTGAAAGGGCAGCGGGAGCTGACCGAGCACGTCTGCCTGGGCGACGTGCCGGAGATGCTGATGAACGACCCCTACGACTGGAACGGCCCGAAGGAGTCCGTGGTCTGCTCCACGGAGGCCGACTCCAACGCCGCCGTCACCATGCAACTCTTGAAGTACATCACGGGCGGCCTGCCCACGCTGTTCATGGACGTCCGTCTCTACCATCCCGACCGCGACTTCTGGGACTGGTGCAACAGCGGGAACCACGCGAGTTGGTATGCGGCGCAGAGCTTCGAGGCCGCGGAGAACTTCAAGAAGATAACGCTGCATCCGGCGCTGGAGTACTACTTCAAGGCCGGCGGCGCCTCGGTCGAGTTCGACGCCGCACCCGGACCGATGACGTTCTGTCGGCTGGGCATGTGGGACGAGAAGCCCTACATGGCCATCATGCGGGGGGAATCCCTGGACCTGCCGCGCGAAGAGACGCAGAAGCTGGCAGCCCAGACCAACCCGACGTGGCCCCACGTCTGGGCGAAGCTGGAGTGCACCTTCCAGGAGTTCCTCGGCGTCTTCCCGTGCAACCACGTTCAGGGCGTGCCCGGCGACAGGGTCAGGGCGCTGGCCATGGCGTGCGAGATATCGGGCATCGAGCCCGTCGTCCTGGGCGAGGCCGGCAAAGAACGTCCCGAGCCGATCTGGAAACGCTTGAACTGATGAAAAATAGGGACAGCCTCCATTTTTCGGGTCACAACTCCCTACAAGCAAAGCCTTTACAAAGGAAAAATGGAGGCTGTCCCCATTTTCTCGAGGTCCGAGCGCATGGGATGGAGTGGCTCGCAGTCGAGGAGTTCGCCCCCACCATCCCCCGCCTGGACATCGAGAAGGCGCGCCATCCCGACGCGCTCAGCCGGTCCGAGTTCGTCAAGGACAACATCGTGCGGACCGTCATGCGCCTGCCGGACCCGGAGGATGCGACCGGCCCCGGCCTGTACCTGAAGCGCTACAAGTTCCGGCGCCCCCGCGAGCGGCTCAAGCACCTGATCGTCCCCACTAAGCCGGCGACCGAGTGGAAGGTCTGCCGCGCCCTCCAGAAAGCCGGCATTCCGACGTGCGACGTGCTGGCCATCGCCGTGCGACGCCGGCGCGGCCTCCACCGCGAAGGCTTCCTTCTGAGTCGCGAGATCGCGGGCGCCGTAGAGCTGCGCGACTTCCTGCGCGACAGGCGGCCAGCAGCGGAGGAACGCAACCCCAGGTATCGGCGCGAACTCATCGAAGAGCTGGCCGACCTGACGGCCCGCCTGGTGGACGGCGGCTTCGATCATCGCGATTACCACGTGGGCAACCTGCTCATCCGTCCCGGCGCGCCCGCGGGCCGGCGACTGCACGTGGTGGACCTGCACAGGGTCCGGCTCAGGCGGGCCGGACGGCGCGGCCTGCTGCGGATGCTGGGCATGCTGGCCGACTCTACGAGCCTGTCGGACGTCTCGCAGGAGGATCGGGCGGCATTCCTGCGGGCCTTCCTGAGCCGGTGGAGAGGCGGGCCGGGCGACTCGGAGGACGCCTTCGCCAGGTGGTCGAAAATGATCAAACTCGCCCAACGCCGCCTCTGGCGAACTCACATGCGCAGCCGCACCCGCCGGTGCGTGGTCCGCAGCACACTGTTCACCAAGGAGAGGGCCGCGGGGTTCCTGATTCACCGGCGCCGCGACATTCCGCTCCGGTCCGCCCTTGATGCCGTCAAGTTGCATGACGCAGCCATCGCCGGAGAGCGGGGGGACGTTCAGGTCTTCCGCCGAGACCTGCGGACCGAGGTCACCGTCTGCCCCTGCGACAGGGTGCCGCCGTTCGGCGTCAACCGCCCGGCCGCCCCGGACGACGTGAAGCCGGCCAACGTCTGCGTCAAGTCTTTTCGTCGCGCATCGCTGGTCGAAAGGCTGAAGGATACCTTCCGCCCGTGCAGCCGGGCCAGGACGGCCTGGCTGGCCGCCCGGGGATTCAGCGTGCGCGGCGTGCCGGCGGCGCGGCCCCTGGCGCTGCTCGAAAGCCGCTCGAAGCTGTCCGGCAAGCCCGATTATCTGATAACGGAAGCGCTCGAAAACGACGGCGACCTGGGCGAGCTGGCCATGGCAGGACTGCCCGCAGGACGCAGGCGACGCCAACTGGGCGCGGCCATCGCCGACATGCTGAACCTGCTGGCCGAGAAGGAAATCTACCACCCGGACACCAAGCCCACCAACTTCCTGGTCAAGGAGCGCGACGGCGCTTTCGACCTCTGGCTGGTGGACCTCGATCGCGTGAGGTTCGACGCCCCGCCGGACCGCAACCGGTGGGAGAAGTCCCTGGCGCGCCTCAACGCGGGGCTGCCTGCCGACGTCACGGTGCTGGACAGGATGCGGTGTCTGCGCCGGTGCGGCGCGGGTCGCTGGACTGCCCGCGAGCGGCTGCAAATCGCCCGGCGGGTATACGACTTGTCGCTCCGGCGACGCCCGGCCTGGCTCCGCCACGCCTGAACCGGGCTGCACGCCCATCATCGCCAAGCCCACAAAAGCCTTGACATACATAGACACCCGATGTATAATGAGCATAGGAACACGAGGTATGGCAAGGCGATTTGCGAGGAGGGGTCGAAGATGGAGTTCGACAAAGAGCTGGTCAAGGGGAGCACGGGGCCGATCGTCCTGGCGCTGCTCAAGGAGCGCCAGATGTACGGCTACGAGATCGTCAAGGT
>DAOVRD010000006.1 GCA_030628375.1 Planctomycetota bacterium | reverse complement strand
TGCTGATCACGGTGGGCGGCACGTTCTGCGCCACGCTGGTTCACTTCCCCATGGCGGAGGTCCTGCGGATATTCAGCGTGGTCAAACGGACATTCGCCGTCAACATCCCTCCGGCCGAACGCGTTATTGAACAGATGTCGGGGTTCGCGCGAACCGCTCGCAGGGACGGCGTGCTGGCCCTGGAGGAGAGCATGCGGCAGCTTGATGACGACTTCCTGACCAAGGGGCTTCAGCTCCTCGTAGACGGCACCGAGAGCGACCAGATACGTGAAGTCATGCTGATCGAGCTGAACACCTTGCAGCGGCGGAACCGACTGGGCGCCGGCATCCTGTCTTTCATGGGAGACGCGGCGCCCGCTTTCGGCATGATAGGCACGCTGATCGGGCTGGTTCAGATGCTCCGAGAGCTCGACGACCCGTCCAAGATCGGCGTCGGCATGGCCACGGCCTTGCTGACCACCTTCTACGGCGCGTTGTTGGCCAACCTGTTGTTCATCCCTCTGGCTGGGAAACTGACCACCCGCAGCAAGGAAGGAGAGACCGTCCGCCGCATGATGATCGAGGGCCTGACGGGCATTCAGGCCGGCGTGAACCCCAGCGTTCTGGAGGACCGGTTGACGTCCTATCTGGCTCCCGGTGAGAGGAAACCGGCCCAATGACGATGCCTGACGAGCAAACAGCGGAAGAGACGGAAGGGAGCACTGGCTCCCCGGCCTGGATGCTCACCTTTGGAGACACCATCACGCTGCTCTTGACTTTCTTTCTCATGCTGCTGACCTTCTCCACGCCGAACCCGGAGGATTTCCAGGCCTTCGCCCGGGGGTTAATGGGGGGCAGCCGCCAGATGTCCGCATTCCCGGGCGAGCCGGGCATGGGCGACCTGGCTCCGGAACAGCGCCGCCTCCATGAGGCCCGGTTGGATACCGAGGGTGCCGAAACCCCGCCGATGGAGCACGAAAGCCCCCTTGAGGAACTGCGCAAATACCCCGAAGAGATAGATATATCGGTGCTGAAACAACTGAAAGGCGCAGTGGTGATACGCGTTGCTCTGGTGGACCTGTTCGGTGTCGGGACCGAACTCGACCGGTCCGGAAATGAGATATTGAGCCGTATCGTCAAGATGACGAGGGCCAAGGCCTACAGTATTGTGGTTCGGGCCAGTGCCGCACAGCAGGTGCCGGCGGGCCAAAGGCAGGCCCAATCACTGGCTTTCGCGATGAAGGTTGTCCATTACTTGCGTCAGCACAGCTCGGACCTGTGCAAGGACGTCGGCCTGAGTGACAATATTCAATTGCTTGATACGCCCGTGCTGCCGGGCATGTGCGAGATCACCATGTTGGAGGTGTGAGCCATTTCTCCCATCCCCCCCGCGCAAGAAGAGGAGCCGCGGCGAAAGGGCGCGCCGCGCTACATGATGGCCTACTGCTCGATCATGACGCTGCTGCTGGCTTTCTTCATCATCCTGCAGGCGTTTGCCCCGGTGCAGCACAAGGGGCTGTTCTACGCCGGCAAAGGATCCTTTGTGCGGGCCCTGGAGACCTTTGGTCTCGGGGGCATCTGGGACCGGGCGGGAGGCCGGGTCGCTCCCGGTGCAGTTGGTCCGCGCTATCGTTCGGCCGAGGGCCAGGACGACCCGTCCATCTTGCGCCGGATTGACGCTGAGCGCGAGGACGCCCAGCGCGCATTGGAGGCGCTGGAAGACCAGTTTGATGTGCAGGAGCCCAGGTACGGTGTCGGCTGGCTGGTGACCCTTCCGACGCCTTTCTCGTACCTTGACGCGGAGGAGGAGTTCGGCCCCGAGCAGGAGAAGTTCTGCCAGGAACTGGCCCCGCGCCTGCAGCCGTTGATCCTGGCGCGAGGCTTCGTTATCCGCATTGGGGCCGTCCTGCGTGGGTCCGACCGCGAAGAACTGGAGCAGACACGGCGGGCGCTGGCCGCGGCCCAGCGTGTCCGCCAGAAGCTCGTTGACCAGATGAGTCCGATCGTGCGCGAAGCTGCTGCCACGCGGTTCTATAGCTTCTGTCGTCGGGAGCTTCCGGAGAATGGACATGTGGGTCCGCCGGCTACCCAGCTAAGAGTTGACATTATGTTGACCAAGCCGTATGTACGTGCGTTCAGAGAGCAAGGAGCAGCAGAAAGTGAAACCAGCGAAACATCGTGATCCCAGATCAGGCGGTGTGCTCTTGGTGGTGCTTGTCGTGGCCGCGGTCGTCTTGGTCGCTGGAGCCACGGGACTGGTAGTGGCCCGCCTGATCAGCGGGGCGCCAGGGGCGCCCCAGGTCCCAGTGAGCGCCCAGACGTCGCAGAGCGATCAGGCCCGGTATGAATACGTGCCGTTCGGGTCCACCGTGGCGAATCTGGACGAGGGCCGCATGACGCGTTACTTGAAGGTGAACATCACCCTTCAGGTGGGCAAGGAATCCAGCGCCGACATCCGCAATCTGATCGAGGGCGACAAGAAGGCCGTCTTCCAGGATTGGCTCCTGGCCTACCTGTCGGACAAGCAGCTCGATGAGGTCAAGGGGGGTGCGGCTCTGACCAGGCTGCGTAGAGACATCCAGGACGGCTTCAACAAGGTGTTGAGCGAGTACGGCGATCACCAGATCGAGGGCGTCCTTTTCACGGAGCTCAACGTCCAATGAGCCCGGCCGAAGATGGCAAGCTCTCCAAGGACGAGGTGGAGGCCTTGCTGGCTGCCACCAGGGGTGAGGATGCGCCCGTCGAGAAGGTGGAGCCCGCCCGCCGAGTCCACGGGTATGACTTCCACCAGCCCAGCCGGTTCAACAAGTCCCAGCAGGAGAAACTGAGAAGAATAAACGAGAGTCTCGCCCAGAACGCCACTACCTACGCGTCCCGCCTGCTGCGCAGCAACGTCAAGATGCAACTGGTCAGTATGGAGCAGATGAAGTGGGCGAACCTGCTCGAGGAGGTGGGGGATGCAGTGGTGGGCTTCGTTTTCCTGATGGAGCCGCTTGCCCACCGCGGCGCTGTGATAATGGACACTCAGTTCGCCGCAGCGGCCCTGGAGAGGATGATGGGCGGCCAGGTGGGGACCAGCGAATCCGCCACCCTTGAGTTCACCGATCTGGACGTCCTGGTTTTGTCCGGTTTTGTGCGGGCGTTCTTGAAGCCCTTGCCCGAGCTGTGGAAGAGGATCGGCGAGTTCGAGGTGCGGTTGGGATCCTTCGCACAGGACTTGCAGACTGTGGACTTGTTCCCCGGCGGCGAGGACTTCGTGCAGTTCTCCTTCCTGATGCAAAGCAACGTCGGATCTGGACAGGTGTCGCTGGCTGTGCCTTTCGAGGCGGTGCGCGCCCTTCCGCCCGAAACCGGCCAGTTGGAGCACGTCCTGCCCCACAGCGCCGACGAGGACATAGGCAGTACCGTGCGCACGAACTTGAAGCGCTCGACCGTGGAGCTGATTGTGCTTCTGGGAACGGCTGACGTCCAGGTGGCCAGGCTCGTGCAGGTGGAACCGGGCGACGTGATCGTGCTCGACTCGCGTATCGGAGATGCTCTTCAGGTGAAGGTGAACGACAAGGTGAAGTTCCGCGGATACCCCGGCACGTCCAGTGGGAAACTCGCGGTCAAACTCATCATGAGGGAGTGATAACGATGGCCGCGAAAGGCGACGAAGTCGACAAAGAACAGAACGAGCAGCCCGTGGAGGCGAAAGCCGCCGGATTCAGCGAACTGACGGACGAAGAAGGCGGCGGGGGCCTCAGTCTTGACCTGGTGCTCGATATCTCCATGCCCGTCACCGCCGAACTGGGCCGGACCACCATGACAATCCAGGAGCTCCTGCAATTGGGAACGGGCTCCGTCGTGGAGTTGGACCGGTCTGCCGGCGAGGCCGTGGACCTCTACGTGCGCGACGTGCGTTTCGCCCGGGGCGAAGTGGTCGTCGTGGACAACAACTTCGGCCTGCGCATAACGGAGGTCATCAACCCCAGCGGGCGTATTCGGGGACTCGGCGGAGCCGAGCAGAAGGTTGACAAAACTAACGAACGTTGAGAAACGCTACGTCTCTGTTCGCCCCTTCGCCCCTCAGGTCACGGGTCCCTCCCAGGCGTATCGGGTCTCGCCCCGACGGCAGTTGTAAGCGCTTTGTGAGCAAGTATTTATCTCGTCCGCATCCCCGCCCCTTTTCTCGCGCCCACCGCCCCCAGTGGTACGCCTGTTGCGCTTGTTCCCTCGGCCGGTTTTGTGTTTGTCGGAGGGGCTCGAATGCATCATGCGCGGAAAGCGAAATGGTGGCTGGCGCTGGCGGTCGTGTTGGCGCTCGCCCCGACCATTGAGGTGTTGGCCGAACCTGTGGCGGCGGACGAAGCCTCCGCGCTGCACTGGCAGTGGGAGGACGACCACGTGGGCCTGCCCTGGGTGCGCGTGGTCGGGGGCACCATGCTTGTCATCGGCCTTATCTGCGTCGGTGTTTACGTCGTCAAGAAGCTGGACGGGGGCGGGCTGCTCCGGAAGGGACGCTACATGGAGCTGCTGGAGGCACGCATGGTGGGGCGCAAGCTGCACCTTTACCTGGTTCGGGTGGCGGGCCGCATCGTCCTGCTGGCCGCTGCGGGGGACAGTGTGACGCGAGTGGCGGAGTTCGCCGAAGAGGAGCTCCCGCAACTTGTCGCCGAACAGGGCTCCGGCGGCACAGAGGGCTTTCGGTCATTGTTCAAGAAACTGGTGGGGGTTCGGGAGTGAAGGCGAGACTGACTTGCCTGGTCGTCTTTGTCACTTTGGCCCTTTGCGCCGCCTCGGCCAGTGCAGACCCATCGCCGGACCGCATGCCCACGCTGTCCCAGATGAGCAGCCTTGCGCAGCGCATTGACGCGGAGTCCACGGGCACACTTGCCACGCCGATCAAGATCTTGCTGCTCCTGACGCTGCTGAGCATCGTGCCCGCGATGCTCATGCTTACAACGGCGTTCACGCGCATCGTGATCGTGCTGGCTTTCATTCGCCGCGCTCTGACGACGCGCAATATACCGCCCAACCAGGTCGTAGTGGGGCTGGCCCTGTTCTTGTCCCTGTTTGTGATGGCGCCGACGATGCAGGAAATCAACGCCCGCGGCATCCAGCCGTACCTTCGGGGGAGCATCGGCGCCGAAGAGGCCATCGAAGAGGGCGTGCAACCCCTCAGGGAGTTCATGTTCGGCCAGACACGGGAAAGCGACCTGGCTTTCTTCCTGGACATGGGCGGCATCGAGGAGCCGGAGACGAAGGCCGATATCCCCACCTACGTGTTGATACCCGCTTTTGTGATCGGCGAGCTGACACGGGCCTTTGAACTCGGTTTCGTGCTCTTTCTGCCGTTTCTGATGGTGGACCTTGTGGTGGCGTCGGTGTTGCTCTCAATGGGCATGATCATGCTGCCTCCGGTGATGATCTCGGCGCCCTTGAAGATATTGCTCTTCGTGTTGGTGGACGGCTGGCGGTTGGTGGCTGAGTCGCTGGTGTTCAGTTTCGGGGGAGTGTGACCGTGACGCAGCAGATGGTGCTGTTCATGGCCCGCAGGATGTTGATCACGGGGCTGATGGTCGTCGGACCGTTGCTTCTGGCGGGCCTGGTGGTCGGACTCACTGTGGCCGTTTTCCAGGCGGTGACCTCCATCCGCGAAATGACGCTGACGATGATCCCGAAGATCCTCGCAGTGGTCGGTGTGCTGCTCTGGTTGCTTCCCTGGATGCTGAAGGTCGTGGTGTCCTACACCACGAACGTGTTGCAGTGGATGCGGTTCTACGGAGCGTGAAGGATGACCTTGGGCGGCCTGATGCTGTTCTTTCTGGTTCTTGTCAGGGTGGGATGCATATTCACATTTCTGCCGGTGCTGGGACGTGGCAAGGCGCCCGCCGTCATCAAGGCTCTGGTCGTATTGGTCCTTTCGTTGGCCATCTTCCCGGTCTGTGGTGCCCGCATGCCGGCCGGGGTGTGGACGCCCGCGCGGCTTTTCCTGTACGTGGCGGCGGAAGCGCTGCTGGGCTGCCTGATGGGGGTGAGTGCGCACATCGTGTTCTCCTCCCTCAGAATGACGGGCGAGCTTGTGGGGCGCCAGATGGGGATGGCCCTGGCAATAACGGCCGACCCGGTCAGCGGCGTCGAGGCGACCCCCATCGGCAATTTCTGCGAACTGGTGGGAGTGCTGGTGTTCTTCTCGGTATCCGGCCATCATCTCATGATCGCAGCGGTGCGCGACAGCTTCGGCCGATGGCCGTTGGGCGCATTTCTGTCGGCGGATTTCCTGAAAGCCGTCAGCGTGACGGCGGCTGCCAGCAGCTTCCTCATCGCTCTGCAACTGGCTGCGCCGCTCCTTCTGCTCACTTTCATGGTCAGCATTGTAATGGCCATCATGGCCCGGCTCGTGCCCGAGGTCAATATATTGGTCCTCGGCTTTCCGCTGCGGATCGGTGTAGGCCTTATCGGGCTGACGCTTTTCATGCCCGTGCTTGTGCACTGCAGCAGCGATGTGACGCGGGCGACGATTCAGTTCATCTGGGGCGTGAGCGCCGGCGGTTAGACTGAAGGAACGAGTTCCCTATGCCACCTAACGCCCAGCAGAAGACCGAGAAACCGACCCAAAGAAGACGCCGACGGGCGCGTGAGCAGGGCACCGTCGCCCAGAGCGCGGAGGTGAACAACGCGCTGGTGCTTCTGGCAGGTGTGGGGGCCCTTGTCCTGTTTGGCGGCTACACTTTTCCGCACCTCACCGGCTACATGGCGGGGAGGCTCGGCAACCTGGGCGCCCTTACTGTTACGCAGGAGGGCGTGCTGAACGCCGTTTCCGAGACCGTCGGCGTCCTGATCAAGGTCGTGCTGCCGCTGATGATCCTTGTGGGCTGCGTGGGCCTGCTGTGCTCGGTGATGCAGACCGGCATCATGGTGGTGCCCAAACGCATCCTGCCGAACTTGAGCCTCATTGACCCGATTCGGGGTGTGAAGAACCTGTTCTCGCTCTCCGCAGTGATGCGTTTTCTGGTGGCGGTTGTTAAGCTCACAGTGATCGTGTTGATTGCTTACTTCCTGGTGCGCAGCCGGCTGAGCTGGATCGTTGCTTTGGTGGGCAAGAGCGCCTGGGGCATCCTTGACGCGAGCCGTCGTCTGTGTCTTTCGCTGATGCTGCAGGTCTCTGTCGCCATGATGGCCGTGGCCGTCCTGGACTACGCCTACCAGCGATGGCAACACGAGAAACAGCTCATGATGACGAAGCAGGAAGTCAGAGATGAGCGGAAGCGCGATGAGGGCGATCCCCAGATCAGGACGCGTCAGGCGCAGAGACGCCGCGCCGTCGCGCAAAGCCGCATGATGCAGGCCGTGCCCGAAGCCACCGTTGTCGTCTCCAACCCCACGCAGATCGCGGTGGCGCTCAAATGGGACGAAGACGCCATGTCCGCCCCCACGGTCGTAGCCAAGGGAAGGAACTACCTGGCCGAGAGAATAAGGAAGATCGCCCGTGAGCACGACGTGCCCCTTATCGAGCGCAAAGAACTGGCCCGGACCCTCTATGAGACCGTCGAGGTGGGAGCGGAGATACCCGCCAACCTCTTCTACGCTGTGGCCGAGATCCTTGCCTTCGTGTTGAGGAAAAGGAAGCCCAGGCGACCGGTAACATGACCGCTTTAGACAGAACCAGTTTGTTCCTCTCCCGGCACAGTGACGCCGTGCTTGCCGTCGGCGTGATGGGCATCCTCGTTGCCATCATCGTGCCGTTGCCGACCCCGATCCTGGACGTTCTGCTCACCTGCAACTTCGCTTACGTGCTGCTGCTTCTGATGGTGGTGCTGGGCGTCAAGACGCCGCTTGAGCTGTCCACGTTTCCGACGCTGCTTTTGATCGGCACGCTTTTCCGGTTGGCTCTGAATGTCGCTTCCACCCGCCTTATCCTGCTGCACGCTTACGCGGGGAAGGTCATCGAGTCGTTCGGGCAGTTCGTCGTCGGCGGCGAGATGGTGGTGGGTCTCATCGTGTTCCTCATCATCATTGTGATCCAGTTCGTCGTTATCACGAAGGGCACCGAGCGGATATCCGAGGTGGCGGCGCGTTTCACCCTGGACGCCATGCCGGGCAAGCAGATGAGCATAGACGCCGACCTGGGCGCCGGGCTCATTGACGAGTACGAGGCCCGACGCAGGCGTGAGGAGATCGTGCACCAGGCCGATTTCTACGGCGCCATGGACGGTGCCAGCAAGTACGTGCGCGGCGATGCCATCGCCGGCATCGTCATAGTGTTCATCAACATCATCGGCGGCATCGTCATAGGCCTGGGCAAAGGCATGGGCGTGCGCGAGGCGATCCAGACCTACGCCATCCTGACCGTGGGCGACGGCCTGGTCAGCCAGGTGCCGGCCGTCATCATGGCGACCGCCGCGGGCATCATCATCACGAAAACGGCCACGGACAGAGCGCTCAGCAAAGAGCTGGGCGCCCAGATCTTCTCCAATTCGCGGGCCGTCGGGATCGCTGCCGGCATCATGTTCGGCTTCGTGCTGTTCCCCGGCTTGCCGACCTTGCCTTTCCTGGTGTTGGCACTGTTTCTGCTGGGAACCTACGTGGTACTGCGCCGGCCCGACCTGGCACGCCCCACGCCCAAGGGCGAAGCTGAGAAGCCGGCGGCCAAAGAACCGGGCGAGGAGCAGCTCATCCAGTCCTTGCTGGAGCCCGACCGGCTCGCTGTCGAGGTGGGGTACAACCTCATTCAGCTCATAGACCCGGCCAAGGGAGGCACGCTCCTGGAGCGCATCAAGGCCCTGCGCAAGAGGTTCGCCCGCGAGCTTGGCATGGTCGTGCCGAAGATACGGATCCTGGACAACGTGGAGCTGGACACCAACCGCTACTCCATAAAGCTCTCCGGGCACAAGGTGGCCGAAGGGGAACTCCATCCCGGCTGGCTGATGGTCATGAAGCCGGACGGCGAGCCCGATATGGATGGCATTCGCACTACCGAGCCCACCTTCGGCTTGCCCGTGGTGTGGGTTGCCAGGAGCGAGAAAGAGCTGGCCGAGTCCGAGGGATACACCGTCGTGGACGCCGAAACAGTCTTCATAACCCACCTGTCCGAGATCCTGAGGCGCCACGCAGACGAGCTGATCAACCGCCAGGACGTGCAACGCCTTGTGGACAACGTGAAGAGGGAGCATCCCGCCATCGTCGAAGAACTCATCCCGGACGTGCTTTCGGTGGGCCAGGTTCAGCAGGTCCTGCAAAACCTGCTCGCGGAGGGCGTCCCCATAAGCAACCTCGCGCTTATATTGGAGAAGCTGGGAAACTACGCCCCGCAGGTCAAGGACCTGACGCTGCTGACCGAGCTGCTCAGGAAGTCGCTCGCGCGGGCCATCTGCGGCAAGTTCGCCGATTCCGAGGGCCGCATCAACGTGCTCTCGTTCGACCCCCACCTCGAAGAGGAGATACGCAACTGCCTGGAAAAGACCGACGGCGAGGTGCGCATCAACATCCCGCCCGCGCGCCTGAGGCAGATCATCGCCGGCATCTCCGAACAGACCCGGGCCGCCTTCCGTGTCGGCTCCGAGACGGTCATTCTGACCGACGCGCAGATACGACCTTACGTGCACAACATCGTCTGCCGGGTGTTCCCGGATATACCCGTCATTTCCTACGACGAGATCACCAAGGACGCTCAGGTGACGAACGTTGGGGTGATAACGCCGCTGAAGGAAGAACCTGCTTTCGCCGGAGCGAAGCAGGGACCGCATTCAACCTTGGCCGAAAGTGGTGAGCAGAGCCAGTGACAAACAACGGAGACAAACCCAGGATGATCGCCGTCACCAGCGGCAAGGGCGGCACGGGCAAGACGAACGTGGCCGTCAACTTGGCCGTGTCCCTGCGCCTGCTCGGAGTGCAGGTCCTCCTGCTTGATGCCGACATGGGGTTGGGCAACGTGGACGTGCTGCTGGGCCTGAGTGTCCGCCACGACCTGCGCGACGTGCTTCTTCACGGCAAAGAGCTTGAACAGGTGATAGTGGAGGGCCCCAGAGGCCTGAAGATCCTGCCCGGTGCTTCGGGCGTGGAGGCAATGAGCCGCTTGACGGACGAGCGGGTGAAGGCCTTCCTGGAGGAGATCGAGCGGTACTGCTCCGCAATGGATTACGTGGTTGTTGACACCGCGCCGGGGATTTCGTCTACGGTCATCAACTGCCTGCTGGCTGCCGACGACATCGTCCTGGTCACCAACACGGAGCCTACCGCGCTGACCGACGCCTACGCGCTCCTCAAGGGGCTCAACGCCCGCTGCCCCGACGGACACAAAGGCGTCCTTGTCGTGATGAACCAGACGAGCAGCAAGGAAGAGGCCCTGGGCGGCTTCGACCGTCTGCGCAGGACGGCAAAGCGCTTCCTGGGCTGGGACCTGGAATACCTCGGCTCGGTGTGTTGGGACGAGACCGTTAGCCTGGCCACCAAGCGGCAGGTGGATTTTCTGACCCACTATGCTTCCGCGCCATGCAGCCGCGACATCCGGAAGCTGGCCGCCCGACTGGTCAGCGGAAGTCAGTCCGGGCAACAAGACCTGGGACGCTTCTTCCGGAAGATGATGGAGCCCGCAGATGAGTAGTCTGCCCAAGAACGTGGGGCTGCTCGGCGGCGTTGTGGCCTTCTGCGCCGCAATGCTGGTGGGGCTGCTCTACTCCTGTCCGCCGCTGCTGGCGATGAAGAAGGCGGCCATCTGCGGGGTCGTTGTGGCCCTGGTGGCGCGGCTGAGCACGCATCTGGCGATGGGCGTGGTGCGGGACGGCTTGAGGCGATCCAGAAGAGAGAAGACCGGGTAAGGACAGGGCCGGATAATGGCGAACCTGGCTGAGACAGCCTACCAAGAAGCCGGCGACAAGGCCGGGCGAATCAAGAAGCTGGTACTGGATAACCTTTATCTGGTCCATCGCCTTGCCGACCGCCTATCGGCCCAAGTGAACCCCACAGTGTCTCGCGATGACCTGATCGGCGCTGCCACGCTGGGTCTGGTGGAAGCTGCTCACCGGTTCGATGAATCGAAGGGCGTCAGGTTCAGAACCTTTGCCTACCAGCGTATCAAGGGGGCTATGGTTGACCATCTGCGGCACACCGACTGGCTCAGCAAGTCTGCCCGCCGGCAGCTTGAGAACCTGCGGGAAGCGATTGACCGGTTTCAAGGAAACCACGGCAGGAAGCCGACCATCGAGGAACTCGCCACCGCCATGGGGATGACGCGGCATGATGTGCTGGAGCACCTCTCCTACGAGAAGTGGGACCGCGTTAGCTCTCTGGATCAGACCGCCCAGGAAGACGAAGGCCACCAGAACGTCCTGGCGGGACTGGCTGCCGGCGACCTGGACACGCCCCTGGACAAGCTTCAGTGGAAGGAAAAGGTCGAATGTCTCACGGCCGCCATTCGTGCGCTGCCCGAAAGGCAAGAGCAGATCATCGTGATGTACTACTACGAAGAACTCTACATGTCTGAAATGGCCGAAGTCTTCAGCATCAGCGAATCAAGGGTGTCCCAACTGCACACCGCGGCGCTCTATAATCTGGCTCGTATGCTGGAGGAATGACGATGACGGATGAAATAAGATCTGCCAGTATCCATAAGCCCAGGCGGGTCAGGCCCCCCTCCAGAGAGGAGCCTAAGGGCAACAAGGGGCGATTCCGGGAACAGATGGCTGAAGAGAGCGACCTTGCACAGAAGGACGTCGACGCCCCACGGCACGACGCGGACCCGCGGCGCGAGGACCGGAGGCCGGCTCAAGTGCCGTCCAACGTCGGCCGCAACCTTGATGTAGAGACCTGATCATGAGAAACGGGTTGACCAGTCGCGGTAGGAAGGTCCTCAAGGCTCGCGAAGTCCTCCTTGGCCAGGAGGCCGTCGAGGTCCCGGTGGGCACGCTGGACGTGAGGCTGGCCTCTGCCCCGGTCCCGGAGGGCGAGCCGGAGATCGAGGTGGAGCGAGCCGAGGACGGCACCGTTCGCGCGATACAGGTGCGTTGCCCGTGTGGCCGCGTGACAACGCTCCAGTGTGAGTACTCCGAACAGGGAGGAGAAAATGAGAGCAAGGATTCTTAGTGTGGGTCTTTTCCTCGTATTGGCACTGTGCGTCGGTTCCTGCGCCACTACGCCCCTGCCGGCGACCCGGGGGACGCAAGCCACCGCCCCAGCACTGGCCGGCGAACAGCCTCCGACTCCACCGGCGGCGACGCCGCCTCCGTTGCTCGAAACCATGGCTCCGCCGCCACTGGTCGAGACCGAGCCCGTCCTTGCGTTTGCCGCCGGGGGATTTGCGCTCACAGAGACTCTGAACAAGACCTTGAACATGCTGAGCCAGGCACGCGAGGAGAACGAGAAGCTCCAGGAGACGGTCGCAGAGCTGAGGCAACAACTGCAGGAGAAAAGCAGCGCAGTCAATCAGCTTCAGACCCAACTGCAAGCCGGCGACGAAAAGGTCCAGGAACTGGAAGCGGCGCTCCGGACGTGGCAAGCCGACGTCCTTGGCTTCCGCGACGAAATGAGACAGGCCGAAGAGGCCGAGCTGGAAGTGCTTCAGCAGATTCTCACGCTTCTGCAGATCTTCAAGAAGGAAAAGGGCATCGAATGAGACGAGAAAGAACAACGCCACGCCTTGCTTTGTTGGCTATTGCCGGTTTTTGGTTGGTCGGCTGCAACGTGCTCCCGTTGGGCACACCGCGGAAACCGCCGGGCCGTGTCATCCCTTATCGAAGGGTGGCGGTCGTAGAGTTCTTCGATCACAGCCGGTACAGCTCCTACGGCTACGGAGAGGACTTCAGCCGGGCGCTGGCAGAGAAGCTGGCCGATGAGACGGCGGCGACGGACGTGGTGCTTGTGCCGCTGGCCTCCCTGCGCGACGAACACGACCCTTTCGTCAGCGGCAAGATGCCTCTGGCTGTTCTGGTGCAGGTGCGTGAGGAGTGTAAGGCGGACGCGATGATCATGGGGTCGCTGGATCAGATTAATCCCTACCGGACGCCTTCCGTGCAGATCAGTCTCAAGTTCATAGACACCGCCACGGGCAGAGTGCTCTTTTCGCTCTCGGAGCAGTGGGACGCCGGCCAGAAGCCCGTCCAGCGCATGATGGATGCCTACTGCCGCCGCAACCACGTCAGCGAAGACGGCCGGTACGGGCCGGATCTCGTGCTGAATTCGCCACGCTACTTCCTGCGGTTTGTTGCCGATCAAATGGCGCCCAGGATAATCAGCAGCCTGTAGAGCTGCGGAAAAAACTTCTCGCGCCGGGAAAGAACTCCCCGCTTTGTCTTCCGGCGGGGAAGCGGGCGGTGTCGTCTGGCTAGCCGTCCATACGCCTCCTGAAGCCTCCCTTCGGGCCTCTGGGCGCTTTTGCGCTCAAGCGCCTCCTCGCTTGGCATACCTCTTGCTCCCCATCGGCCAAAGGCATGTTCTCCAGTCATGAGGACCGCCGTGAGTCCGAGCCTCACATCCATGCTGGGTGCAGACTATCTCTGTCCGCCGGGCGGCCAGTTCCTCGGGCAGTCAGGGCCGGTGGAGTCCACTGGTGCCAGCGGGTTCTTCGCCGTCTTGGAGGAGTCCCTGCAGACGGTTGGGCAGCCTGACCGCAGCGCTCAGCATGCGTCACCCGAATCGAACGGTTGGCAGAGCAACCCGGAGGAAGCAAGGGTTGCGCCGCGGGATCAGTCCGAGGACGTAAGCCCTGAGACGCCAAGCTCTTGCCCAAGCGAGCCGGCGCGGGATGGCGGGCCGGGCCTCGATGAGCCGCCGGCGGCGGAGCGGGCGGTTTCGGAACCTCCGGTCCGCGGCGGAGCCGAAGCCCCCGCGTCCGGAGCAGCGTCGGGCCAGCAAACGGGGCGATCGCAACATCGGCCGGAAAGCGGCCCGCGGACGATGGACCCGCCGGTGCGTCGTGCCGCCCCTGATCGCGCACGGCCGCAAGCGAGAGACGTGCGCGACACCGGGGTGCGCGGCCGGGCGCCTTCGCTCGAAACGGCGCCCAGGGATGGCCGGTGGGTCAGGGTGCGAACTGGTGGCAACGGAGGGTCTTCGCTTCCGCGGATGGCCGGGACCGACGGGGGAACCCAGCCGCCGTCCGCCGGCGCGAAGTCGAACGGACAGCGCGCAGGGCGTCCGTCCACGGGAAGCCCGCCGCTTGCGCCGCGTGTGCCGCATGGGCCGCATGCGCCGCATGGGCCGCATGCGCCGCATGCTGACGTTCCCGCTGGAGCACTTAAGACGCAAACCGACGGCGAGTCGCCCGTTCGCAGCACATCGCCTCCGAGAGCTCGGCGAGTGTGGCAGGCAGCCACCACGACCGGATCGAAGCAGGAACCCGCTTCGAGCCGGACACAGGCTCTGCCGGCAAGCGCCCCTCGGGGCCCGACGCCAGATCAGGCCCCGGTGTTGGCGGCGGGTCGGGAGCGCCCCGGAACGGTCGTTGCGGACAGGAGTCGAGCGGGCCTGAACTCGGACAGCGGTTATGACGGAGGGGAAAACCGACAGGTGTGGCAGGAAGCGGATGCGGCGCGATCCGGCGCGAGCAGAAAGTCCCGCGCTGTCTCGGACGATATCGGGGAACTCAAAGGCCGTCTCGAGGGCGTCGGCCGCCGGCCGAAGGCTCCCCACAGCCCTAAGGTCGAGCCGGAGAGCGGGCGTGCTGCGAAAGGATCCGTCTTTGATGGGCGGGACGCAGTGGGCAGTGTCGTCGGTCGGCATCTGGCGGGGCGGGGGGGATACGGAGCGCCCACAGGCGTTCGCGCGGCGACGCGCCAGGCGGTGGACGTGACGCGACAGGAAGTCGTGCGGGCGGCGCGCTACGTCCGGTCCGGGAGCCGGTCTGAATTGCGGGTCCAGTTGCATCCACCCGAGCTGGGGCGCATGAAGTTGGAGATCGAGATGCGCGACGGCGTCCTGGAAGTGCGCATACGGGTGGAAAACCCGGACGTACGCGCCGCCATCCAGAACGAGCTGTCCGACCTGGATCGGGCCTTGAAGGAGGCCCACGTGGACGTGAGCCGTTTCGAGGTGGGTGACTACCACCCCGGGCAGGACGAGGAGCGAAGGGAGACCGCCGACGGCAACGGGCCTGTTGACGCCTCTCACCTTGGTGCCGACGATCTGGACGAGCCGCTCGGAGAGCGGAGCGTCGGCTGGGTTCGCATCAGCGAGTCGGGCCGTATGGACTGCTTGGTTTAAGGAGGCGTGGAAATGGAGATCGCAGCGGCTAGCTCGTCAACTTGGAACGCCGACAGCGGGCTGTTCATGAAGCTGCTCATTGCGCAGCTACAGAATCAGAATCCGATGGATCCCATGAGCAATTCCGAGATGATCACCCAGATGAGTCAACTGACGGCCGTGGACGGGATCCGGCAGTTGAACGACAACTTTCTGGACATTCTGGAGCTGTACAAGGTCATCGGCGGAACGGGGTTGCTCGGAAAGCAGGTCGAGTATGAGTACGAGGGCGGAATCTTCAGCGGGCTGGTCGAGGCCGTGTCCACCAGGGACTCTACGCTGAAGTTGACGGTCAACGGTGTCGAAGTCCCATTGAACAAGGTCAGCAAGATCCTCTAGAAGGGGGAGGCAATTCCATGGCGAGTGCGTTACAGACAGCCGTTCTCGGGATGCGCGCCTATCAAGAGATGCTCAACGTGACCGGCAATAACATCGCCAATGCCGACACGACCGGTTACAAGGAAGACCGCATTACGTTTTCGGACATGTTCTCCCGCACGCTCAGCCGGGGCATGCGGGCCAGCGAGGACATCGGCGGCACCAACCCCATCCAGGTGGGTCTGGGCGTTCGCGTCTCCTCGGTGGACAAGAACATGGCGCAGGGCAGTTTCACCTCAACCGAGAAGGACTTCGACCTGGCCCTGGACGGGGCGGGGTTCTTCGTGGTCAATGACGGCATCAGCAACCTGTTCTCTCGCGACGGCACGTTCGACGTGGACTCCGAAGGATACCTGGTGGATCCTTCCACGGGCCATCGCGTCCAGAGGATGGGCACGACGGGCGAGGAGTTCGGTTTCCAGCTCCAGGGCTCCAGCGATATCCTGATTCCTTACAGGACCGAGCTGCCTGGCAACCGGACGGAGGAGATCGACTTCAAGGGTAATCTGAGCGCCAGCGACTATGAGCCGACCACCACCAGGCTCCAGGCCAGCGGCATGGTCTACACCCTCACGGCTGGTGGCATCGCAGACGCGACACGTGATTTCTCTGAGGTGGACCAGCTTCTGAGCTTCGTGGCCGGAGAGACGATCGCGATTGCGGGCAAGCAGACGGACGGAACAGCCGTCAGCGGCACGTTCACTTACGGACCGGGCGTCGGACAGGACGGCACAACGATACAGGATCTGCTCGACGTGATAACTGCGGCCTTCGGCGGGGCCAGCGCATGCACGGCCACTCTTGAGGAAGGTAAGCTGATCCTACGGGAGGCCAATGAGGGATACAGCTTGATGGACATTGATCTGAGCAGTGCGGCCCAGCCGGCCGCCATGCCGCTGGACTTCGACTACCTGAACGTAGGAGGCGCAACCGCCCAGACGACTAACATCAGCATTTACGACCGCCAGTCCCGCAACCATTCGCTCACGGTTTCCTTTGTGCGCCACGGGGCCTACGACAATGTCTGGGACCTGGTCGTCAATAGCTGCAGCGGCGCCTCCGGCATTCCTGACCGACGCATCGCCGGGATCACCTTCGATGAGAACGGCATCTACCAGGGGATCAGCGAGACGGATGCCTTCGGCAACACCTCGGCCGATCCGGGCTTCGCGGATCTGGATGCGAACGTCAGCCTGGAGTTCCCCGGGATCGCGTCCGTGCAAGATATAGTGGCGAACTTCGGACGGGCTGGCTTCTACGACGGGCTGACGCAACTGGGCGGCGACTCCTCCGCCGGCGCCATTGATCAGGACGGCTACGGCACAGGCGCTCTTCAAAGCATCAGCATTGACGGTTCAGGCACTCTGAGCGGCACCTTCAGCAACGGTGAGACCATGGAGGTCGCCGACCTGAGACTGGCCGTATTCGGCAATCCGCAAGGGCTGGAGCGTATCGGCGCCAACTACTACCGGCATACGCCCGCCGCCGGCTCCATCATATATTCCCAGGGACAGCAAGGCCGGGCCGGGGCCGTGCGGCAGAACGTCCTGGAGGATTCAAACGTGGACATCGCCCGCGAGTTCACCCGTCTTATCGTCGCGCAGCGTGGTTTCCAGGTGAATTCGCGCACAGTCCGTGTTACAAACAACATACTTCAGCAACTCGCAACGATAGTGACATAAGGACGGAGCGTATTGAATGTGCGCCGGAATGCGGCAGACCTCGGAGGTCGTGCCGCCTTCCGCCGTGGAGGTCCTGCGTGAAAGGGTATGTGTTCAGCGCGCTTGAGCGCATCTGGGAGTTCAGAATCCAGGACGCATCCCGCCGGCTGCTGACGGGGCCCGATGCCCTGAAGGGCATCCAGCAGTGGCTGGGCAGGGGGATGGGGCCCCGTGTTGCCCTGTTCATTCTCCGGGCGGCCAGCGTTGCCGTCTTCCTGTTGCTGCTCCAGCTTCTCCTGCGAGCGGTGCGCCGGCGCCGTCGGTTGGTCGCCAGTTGGAAGGAGTTCGGCCAGAAGCTCGGCGATCTCGGGTTGGAACCGCGACACCGCGCGCTGGTCAGGAAGCTGGCCAGCCGCGAGTGCCCGAACAATCCTTCGCACATCCTGGAACGGTCAGAGGTCTTCGAGCGGGCCGTGGATCGCTATATGAGGCCCTTCTGCTCGGCGGGACCCGGTGAGGGCCCTCGTCGCGCCAGCGACACTGTGGGCATCCTGCGCGCGAAGATAGGCCTGGGATCTCATTCCGGCATGGTGTACTACAGTTCCCGCGAGCTGAGGCGCGGACAGGACGTGGAGGTAAGGGGCGCTGAGCAAGGACAAGGCCCCATTTGTCTGGGTACAGTGGGGGAGCAGCGCGCGGATTTTCTGCATTTGGCAGGCCTGAGCGCCGTTCCCGATGACCTGGCCGGGACGGCGGTGGAGGTGGTCTTCTACGATGAAGGGCGGGCCTACGGTTTTGCCACCAAGGTCGTTGGGATGGGCTCTTCGTCGTGCCTTCTTACGCACACTCTTGGCGTGCGGAGGGCCGAGGCGCGGCAGTCCCACCGGGTGGCTGTCAATAAGCCCGTCACGTTCCGGGCCGGCTGGGAGGCGGCCGACATCGAGCGCGAGGGCACCTTGCGCGACCTGAGCCTGGGGGGCCTGGCCCTGGTCTGTCCGTGTTATTATGAGGAAGGCGAGGCGCTGGTTGTCCGGTTTCGTCCTTCGGCTTACGTTTCCCCGGAGCGGGCGGCGCGGGAGGACGCTCTGGAAGATCGCGAGATTCGGGGCACCGTAGTCCAGATGGGGACAGTTGAGGGGGGCCGCTGCCTCTACCGCATTGAGTTCTCCGATGCGGACGCTGAGGAGAGGCGCTACCTGTTCCGCCTGGTGCACGAAGTGGAGCTCGCCGCGCAGGAATAGGTTTCCGAACGCGGAAAAAACTTCCCGCCCCCGGGGTGCACTCCGCTGGTGACTGCGTTCCCCGGCTTGCCCCCGCAAGGCGTCTCAGGTCCTCTGAGGTGCCTGAACACCTTTCCCTGCACTGTGCCGGCTGCCGGCATAGTGTTTGCTTTCCATTGCAGTGATCCTACCTCCTGGCGGGAGAAGACCGTATGGACGCCGGCATCTACGTGGTGGGCAGCCGGATGCACGGCCTGCTGGAAAGCCTGGAAACCGTGGCGGACAATATGGCAAACGCCAACACTTCCGGCTACAAGCGGAGCGTCACCGGCTTCCATGCCATCCTGGGCAGCGTCGCCTCGGCCGGCACGGGCCAGCCGGGCACGATGTCTCCCATATGGCCCGATCTGACCGGGCCGATGCTGGATCTCTCGCAAGGGCCCGTACGGCGGACGAACCGGCCGCTGGACCTGGCCGTGAAGGGGAAGGCGTTCTTCGCGCTGGACACGCCCACGGGGCGCCGATACACGCGGAAGGGCAGAGTGCTCCTCAGCTCCTCCGGTGAGCTGGTGGACGCGAGCGGGAATCGTTTCGTCGGCGAGGGCGGCGTGCTGAACGTCCCCGAGGGCGCCGCGCAAGTCACGGTGCAGACCGACGGCCAGGTTGTGGTCGGCGATGAACCGATCGGCAGGCTGACGCTGGTGGACATCCCGCGTCCGGACCTGCTGGTCTCTGAAGGGCAGGGCCTCTATCGCAACGACGGTCCGGCGGCAGAGCCGGCCGTCAACGCCGAAGTCATCCAGGGCGCCATCGAGGAGTCGAACGTGGAAGCCGTGAAGGAAATGGTGGCGCTTATAGGAATCATGAGAGCTTACGAGGCCAGCTCCCGCTTGGTCAAGAGGATGGACTCCCTGAACAGTAAACTCATCAAGACGGCGATGTAAAGGAGCGGACGCTATGAAGGCAATGTATACGGCGGCCACGGGCATGGACGCCCAGACCATCCGGATAGACACCATCGCGAACAACCTGGCGAACGCCAACACCACCGGGTTCAAGAAGTCCCAGGTGGACTTCGCGGACCTGATGTACGTAGTCATGCGGTGGCCGGGCGGCGCGCAGACCGAGACCACTCAGATGGCGACCGGTCTGGAGGTCGGCAGCGGCGTGTTCCCCGTCTCGACCTTGAAAATATTCACCGAGGGCGGCGTCGCAAACACTGCCGGCGAGCTGGATCTGGCCATCACCGGCCCCGGCTTCTTCCAGATCGAGACGCCCACCGGTGACGTCGAGTACACTCGCGACGGCAACTTCCGGGTGGGTCCGGACGGCACCGTCGTGAGCTCTCAGGGCTATCCCCTGTATCCGCGGCTCTCCGTCCCGACGGACGCCATTGCCATCGGTGTGGCCAGCGACGGCACGGTCTCCGCCACTACGCCGGGCGCCGAACCCTCCATTATCGGCAGCATCGAGTTGGCCAACTTCGTCAACCCGGCCGGGCTGTCCAGCGAGGGCGGCAACCTTTACTCCGAGACCATCGCCTCCGGTCCTGTGACCACCGCCACACCCGGGCTGGAGGGCCTGGGCGACATCAAACAGGGCTACCTCGAGATGTCCAACGTTGAGGTGGTCACCGAACTGGTGGACCTCATCATCGCCCAGCGAACCTACGAACTGAACTCGAAGGTCGTGCGGGCGGGCGACAGAATCCTGCAGGCAACCAATCACCTGGTGACGTGAGCATGAGTGCTAGACTCGTCCGGTTCGTCGTTGCAGTGGCTGTTGTGTGGGCTTCGCCTTGCTGGGCGGCCCAAGAGCAGGCGTGGGAGATAGCCCTGATGGACGAGGCCGTCGTCTCGACCCCGGTCCTCAAGGTCGGCGACGTGGCGCGGCTGGGCGAGAAGGTTCCCGCCGAGGTGCGAGATCTGTCCCTGGGCAATTCCCCATGGCCGGGCCACGTCAGGGAGATCAGCCGCATGCTGCTCAAGGCGCGGCTGCTCTCGGCAGGATTCCAGCTCGGGCGCTTTCGTTTCGGGGGCGCCGAGTGCTGCGCCGTGAAGCTGGCCTCCATCAGGATCGAACCGGAGCGCATCGTGTCCGTTGCTCGGCGACACCTGGAGAGCTACTTCCCGGAGGGTGGCCCGGATGTGAATGTCGAGCTTCTCCGCAAAGTCGCGCCGGTGATGGTGCCCGCCGCCGGAGGGCAAGCGGAGCTGCGCCCTTCGCTTTTCGGGACTGGCCCCCCGGTGGGGACCGTTCGCGTGGACGTGGACGTTGTGCGTGACGGCGTTCGTTTGAAGAAGGTGCCGACCAGTTTCGCCGTCAGGATTTACGACCGGGTGGCCGCGGCCCGGTGCAAGATCGGAGTTGGCGAGGAGTTCTCCTCGCGGAACATTGTCTTCTTGCGGCGAGAGACAACAAGGATCCAGGGACGCTGCGTGCGGTCGCTGGAGGAACTATCGAGGAAGACCGCCGCCCGCGCCATCCTGCCCGGCCAGGTCCTGACGTGGTGGGAGGTCCGTGATGCCCAGCGGCCGGTCGTCATAGAGCGCAATCAACGCGTCTTCCTGGTGGCACAGACAGCCACGCTCCGCGTTGTCACGCTGGGCACGGCGCTGGGCCGAGCACGGGAGGGCGAGATAGCCCGCGCGAAGAATCTCAGCACCGGTCGGGAGGTCGTCGGCATTGCCGTCGGGCAGGGGACCATCGAAGTGCCCATTGGAGGCGCTGGTCATGAGGAATAGGACAGGCAGCTCCGTCGTCGTCTGGCTGGCAGCGCTGTTCGCACTCGCCGCCGCTCTACCCGCAGCGAACGCCGAGTCCATCTGGGATCGAAAGAAGCAGGATGCCGCGTTCCTCTACAGCGACAATGTCGCGGCGGACGTGGGAGACTGCATCACCGTGCTTATCGCCGACCAGAGCACGTTCAAGCTGGAAGGCGAGCGGGAGATGGAGAAGAAGACCTCTCACTCGGGCAGCCTGTACTTCGAGTCTCCCATTGTCGATATGGAGATCCCCGCGGGCGCCCTGCGACAGCAGTCTTCACGCAAGATGGAGGGATCGGACGAATACACCGGCAACCGGCAGTTCTCCGACAGCATAACGGTGACCGTCAGAGACATGCTGCCCAACGGCAACATGGTCATCGCAGGGCGCAACGAGCGAGTCATCGCCGGGGAGACGGTCGTTACAGTCCTGAACGGCATCGTCCGGCCCGAAGATGTCTCCGGCGCCAACAGCATTTCTTCCCGCATGGTGGCACACCTGAACATCCGTTACGAGACCGGGGGAAGTTCGGATGCCTACATCAAAGAAGGCATAGTGAACCGTATTCTGAGCTACGTGTGGCCTTTCTGATCGTCTGCACGGAGGACGCGAACAAGTCATGCGCCGACACGACAGCAAGCGAGGTGCCTGGGTTATTGTTCTGGTGGTGGCGTTCGCGCTGGTGCCACGTGCTCCGGCACGCGCCGCGCGGATTAAGGACATCACCAGCATCGAGGGCATCAGGTCCAACCAGTTGTACGGATTTGGTCTGGTGGTAGGGTTGGCGGGCACGGGCGGTGGGAGCGACTTCACAAGTGAGATCGCGCAGAATATCCTCATGAAGATGCGCATCGCACGCGGGCTGTCGGAGCTGGACGCCAAGAACCTGGCCGCTGTCATCGTGACTGCCGAACTGCCGCCCTTTGCAAAGAAGGGGAGCACGCTGGACGTCACCATCTCTGCATTCGACGAGACCAAGAGCCTGCGCGGCGGCACTCTGCTGCTGACGCCCCTGATGGGAGCGGACGGGGATGTATACGCGGTCGTGCAGGGATCGATCATAGTGGGGGGGTTCGCCTTCGGCGGCGCCGCAGCGGACGTTCAGCAGGGACATCCCACTGTGGGCAGGATACCCAACGGCGCTATCGTCGAGCGAGAGGTGAGGACCACTTTTCTTCAGGGCGACACCATTACGCTGTTGGTGCGGAACCCCGACTTCGCGACCGCCACGCGGATTGTCACTGCGATCGAGGATGCCACAAAGGCCCACGGCACGGTGCTGGATCCCGGTCGGGTCAGAGTGCGGATTCCCAAGACCCTGGAATCCGCAGAAGTCATGGAACTCATAAGCGCCATCCAGATGCTCGATGTGACACCGGATTCGCCCGCCGTCGTTGTCATCAACGAACGCACCGGCACGGTGGTGGCGGGGCAGAACGTGGGCATATCCATGGTGGCGGTCTCCCACGGCAACCTGACGGTGATTACCCAGGAGTTGCCTGAGGTCTCGCAGCCGCCGCCGCTGTCGGCCGGTCAGACCCAGGTTGTGCCTCGCACCACCGTGCGCATACTCGAGAGTCCCCTCCAGGAGGGCGGACTGACCGTCATCAACCGCGGCACCACAGTGAGCGAAGTGGCCGCGGCCCTCAACATGCTGGGGGCCAGCCCGAGCGACATCATATCCATCTTCCAGGCGATCAGGGAGGCGGGAGCCCTCCATGCTGAACTCAGGATTATGTGAGACGGCCCAACATGGCCTCGATTCTCTGCTCTCGACACGGGCAGAACGTCTGGCCAGTCGCCTTTCTGGCGTCGAGGGCACAGACAAGAAGCCTGACGACCTGGCCCAGGTGTCGCGGGACTTCGCCTCTCTGCTCTATACCGTGCTCGTGCAGCAGATGCAGCGGACCGTTCGCCCGGAGCAAGAAGAAGACGGCCCCCTCTCACAGGGCGTGCGGGACTTCTTCGGTCTGTTCTTGCCCCAGGCCGTCGCCAGCCATCCAGAAGATGCCCTGAGCCGCTACATCCACCAACACCTCGGTGCCCGATACGGAGACAGGTTGGATGAAAGAGGTTGAAGAACTGCTGCCGGTTCTGGACGAGCAGGTCGAGCTGCTCCGGCACAAGCTGTCGCTAATGAGACAGATGAGTGAATGCGTGCGGCTGGGCGATCTGAGGGAACTCGGGGAGCTGGTGCGCACAGAAGCGTCGCTGCAGGCCGCGGAATCGGACCTGGAGCAGCGCACACTGTGCATGCGCGAGAAGCTGACCCTCATCGCTGGCGAGCACGAAGGCCCCGTCACGCTCGGGAAGCTCGTGGAGATGGTCAATGGGCCGCTGTCCGTAGCCTTGAGCGACCGCCGTGAGCGACTGCTGCTTCTGGTGCAGAAGGTCCGGCAGGAAGCCGCCGCCACCAGCATGGTCGTGAGGCAGGCGTTGGAACTGGACGAACAGATACTGACCGCCCTGACGGGGGGGGAAGGCCCCGATCGGACCTATTCAGCCGACGGTTCAGTGGGGCGGAACCACACCCTCAGCACCTTCCATGAAGACGTATAGGAGGGCCCGATGGCTGGTTTTGGCACTGGGGTGAACGCGATCAGAACGGCCGCCCAGCTCATTGACATAGCTGGCGACAACATCGCCAATGCCAACACGCCCGGTTATCACATCAAGAGGGCCACTGTGGCTCCCGTGATCGGTCCCACGGCGGGCGGCGTCCGCATCGGCCTGGGGGCCTCCGTCGAAGATGTGCGGCGGGTCCGCAACGAGTTGATAGAGAGGGCGTTGCTGGAGCATGTGCAAGTCAGAGGACGGTTCGGGACGGAGTTGGAGGTCCTGACGCACCTGGAGATTCTCTTCGCGGAGCCGTCGGATGCCGGCCTCAGCGCCCGGCTTGGCGAGTTCTTCCAGAGCCTTAATCTGCTGGCCGGCAACCCCGACGACCCGAGCTTGCGTGAGCAGGTGGCGCAGAGAGCCCGGGCGCTGTGTGACACCTTGAACCGGTTGGACGGCGGCCTGACCGACGTCATGGACAACCTGCTCAGCAACGTTGATGCCACCGTCAACCGCGTCAACGCACTCACTGAGAGGATAGCCGACCTCAACGGCCGGATCCGCACCATCGAAACGGGGAGGACTTCGGCCGGCGGCCTGAAGGATACCAGGGACCAGTTGATCTCCGAGCTGGCCGAGCTGATCAACGTCTCGCTGTACGAGGTCGACTACGGCGTTGTCAACGTCAGTTGCTCGGGAACGCTGCTTGTGCACGAGAACCTCCACATCCCCATAACGGCTACACCCACTGAGGACGGCTTGATAGTGCAGCGGGAGGAGGCGGCGGGGCACCGCATAGACGTTCGCGAGGGGCGGCTTGGAGCGCTGTTGGATCTCGTCGATGACGTGGTGCCGCAGTACCAGTCCGCGCTTGACGAGCTGGCCAACGCTCTGCGCCGCTCTGTCAACTTGATTCATACCACGGCGTTGGGGCTCACCGGCCGATTCCACAGCCTGGAGGGATTGAACGCGTTCCCGGACAGCGAGCCGTTCTCCGATCAGGGCTACGGCGTGCCCGCCGGCGCGAGCGAGAAACTGGTCATTAACGTGGAAGACGAGTCAACCGGCGAGGTGACCCAGTATGAACTTGCTCTGGACACGACTCAGGCAGGCGATGCTTTCCTGGTGAATCTGAGGAACGCCATAAACGCGACCGTCGTTCACGTGAACGCCACCGTGGTTGGTGACAAGCTGAACCTGCAGGCCGATGACGGCTATGCGTTCGGGTTCGCCACGCCGTACGACCCCGACCCGGCCGAGCCCGGTGATATCACTGCTGTCAACCCGACCTCGCCGGTCGTGTTGGGCGATTACGGCGGCGAGGATGATCTCGTCTACGAGGTCACGTTCCTGGACGGAGGCGCAATCGGTACGGACACAATTGACATTCGAATCGACGTGCGGCAGCCCAGCGGCCCGATCCTCCGGACACTGAATCGCCGGATAGACGCCGATTACGACCCGCGCGACCTGATCGAAGTGGAAAATGGACTGAAACTCTCGCTGGGCGCAGGAAACGTCGCCGCCGCAGACGGATTCTCGTTCACGGCGTATGTCGAAATGGACACCGCCGGCGTACTGGACGCGCTGGGCTTGAACGTTCTTTTCAACGGTCTTGGGGCGCGGGGCATCAGTGTGGCACAGCGCGTCGCCGACGAGCCGAGCTGTCTGGCGGGGGCGATGCGGCCAATGCTGGGCGACAACCAGCGGTTCCTGGACGTGGCCGATCTGCAGTCCGAGAACCTGATGTCTGCCGGAACCGCCACGCTGGCAGGCTTTTATGACACCCTGGTCGGCCACGTCGGCACCAGCAAGAACACGCGCTCCGTCCAGTTCCAGAACCAGGAGCAACTGGTTAAGAACCTGACCAACCGCCGTGACTCCTTCTCCGGCGTCAGCATAGATGAGGAGATGATCCGGATGATCGAGGCACGCACGCTCTACCAGGGCGCGCTCAGATACATCTCTATCGTGGACGACATGCTGTCCGAGCTCGTGAGCCTGATGTAAGGGAAAGCGATGAGAGTTACGCAGAACATGCTCGACAGGAACCTGATCTTCTCGATCTCCCACAACCTGGAACGTTTGAGCAAGTTGAACCAACAGCTCAGCACCGGGAAGAGGCTCAACTCCGTGTCCGACGACGTGCCCGCTGCAAGACAGGTCATGTATCTTGAGCGCGAGAATGCAAAAATAGACGCCTGTCTGCAAAACCTGGGCATGGTCGAAAGCATGCTCTCCGTGAGCACAAGCACACTGCAGAACGTCTCGGAGACCATCTCCCGAGTTAAGGAACTGGCCATCCAGTCGGCCACCGGCACCTACAGTCCAGCGAACCGACGTGCCATGGCGGAAGGCGTCAACGGCCTGCTGGAAACTCTGATCTCCATGGCAAGCGTGGAGCACAACGGCGCGTACGTGTTCTCCGGCCAGTCCACCCGGACCGTTCCTTTTGAGGTGACGACAAACATTGACGGCGACATTGATTCCGTCGTGTACGTGGGCGCGATGGTCAGCACCGAGGTGGTCGTCGCTCCGGGTGTGACGGCGGAAGCCAATCTGGTCGGCAAGGGCATCTTCCAGGGAGAAGGGGATATCTTCGAAACCCTCATTGAACTCCGCGATGCCATGCGCGCGGACGACATGGACGAGATAAACCGCCTTATAGGCAGCCTGGAGACCTGTCACGGGGACATCCGGCAGTCCCTGGGCCAGCTCGGCGAGCGGCACTCTCAGCTCCAGCTCCTCCGAACCGTCACCCAGAATCTGCAGCACTTCAACGAGCAGGTCATCTCCGACCGCCAGGACGCCGACATCTCCCAACTCTCGATCGAGTACAACAGCCATATGGCACTGCTCCAAGTCGTCATGAAGCTGGCCGCAAGCTCTGGGAATCTTTCCATTGCCAATTTCCTGTGAGTCCAAAAGAGGAACCAAGCATGAGAGTCAGCGTGAACGGGCAGGTCCTGAACGAGGGTCTGGATGACGGCGCCACTCTGGCGAGTCTCCTGGACGGTCTGCGTGCGTCAGGTAAGGTGCCCCCCGACGAAGTCGTCGTGGAAGTCAAGGTGGGCCAACGCAACTGGACCGGCGCAGAGCTGGTCGAGCGCAGGGAAGAAGTCCTGGGAGACACTTGCGAAGTCGCCATTGGCACCGACGATCTCCGGGGTTACTCGCTGCGCATCTTGACGGACGTGGAGGGTATGGTCGCCGTCGTTCAGAAGGCGGCCGGGGAGGTAGCTCGCGGCTTGCGCCAGGGACCCGTCAAGGAGGCCAACGCCGACCTGTTCAGACTGCTCGATGCGGTGCACCAACTGCTCGTGTGCCTTTACCAGGTCCAGAACACGTGTGGCCTTCAGCGCGGGCTTGCGGATGCGTCCGAGCCGCTGCTCGGCCGGGTCTCGGAGGCCCTACAGGCAATGCAGGGCCACCAGGAGAACGAGGACTGGCAAGGCCTGGCAGCCGACCTTGAGGACGGGCTTCTGCCGGCGCTGGTCGGCATTGCGGACCTCATCCGTGAAATGAAGGGCGAACTCTGACATGGCCTCCGCTGGTTCCGCACAGCGCCTCGCCGTCGAACTGGTCCGGGACCTCGTCGAGCAGTGCGACACGCTTGCGCAATCGCTGGCCGAGCTTGACAGCGCCCCGGCGGATGAGGTGGAAGACGCCGTTTGGGGTCATCTGCGTGCAGTCCGGCCGGTTTGCAGCCGCATAACGGCCCTTGCACAGGAATTGTCGCGGCGGCGCGACGAGATTGTGCGGCTTCCTCCGAAGGACCGCGAACAGTTGACTCTGCACGTGGCCGGATGTCGCTGCGCCGTGGAGAAGGCCGGCTGGATGTACGGGGAACTGGGGGGAGCGGTCAAGGGCATCCTCGCTGCGATTGACCGCGAACTGCGCGGCATACGGCGCGGCGGACGGATGCTGAGCAGCTACCGTCGTGGTGCTGAGCTTGTCAGGTGAGCTTGCTGCGTCTCTCTTCGGCTTTCTGGATCCTTGCCCATCTGTCGCGCAAGGTGACCGTCCGATTGAACACGAGCCTCTCGTCTGACGAATCCGGATCAACGCAGAAATAGCCCAGTCTCTCGAACTGGTACCGAGTCCCCGGCGCTGCCCCTGCAAGGCCGGGCTCGACGCGAGACGACGTGAGAACCTGCAACGAACCGGGGTTCAGACGCGCCGTGAAGTCGTCGCCGGCCTCCTCCCCAGGCTCTGCTTCTTTGAGCAGATGGTCGTACAGCCGCACTTCGGCTTCGAGCGCGTGGGCTGCGGAGACCCAGTGCAGCGTCGCCTTCACCTTGCGGCCGTCAGGGGAGTCACCCCCCCGTGTGGCCGGATCATAGGTGCAATGCAGTTCCACCACCTCGCCCGTCGTTTCGTCCTTCACTGCGTCCACGCAGGTGATGAAATAGGCGTAGCGCAGGCGGACCTCCCGGCCCGGGGCCAGACGGTAGAACTTCCTCGGGGGATGCTGGCGGAAGTCGTCTTGTTCGATGTACAGAACTCGGGAGAAGGGGATCTTCCGTGTGCCCGCGCTGGGATCCTCGGGGTTGTTTATGGCGTCCAGCTCTTCCACCTGGCCTTCGGGGTAGTTGTCTATGACCACCTTCAACGGCCGCAGCACGCCCATTACGCGCGGCGTGCGCTTGTTCAGGTCTTCCCGCAGGCAATGCTCCAGCAGGGCCATGTCAACGACGCTTGCGGTCTTGGCCACGCCGATCCTCTCGCAGAAGCTCCGGATGGCCCCGGCAGTGTACCCCCGTCTGCGCAGCCCGCGTAGGGTAGGCAGGCGGGGATCGTCCCATCCCGTCACATGCCCTTCCTCGACGAGCCGTCGCAGTCTCCGCTTGCTCAGCATAGTGTTGGTGAGTTCCAGCCGGGCGAACTCGCTCTGCTGCGGGTGATGAACTCCGAGCCGGTCCAGGAACCAGTCGTAGAGGGGGCGGTGGTTCTCGAACTCCAGGTCGCACAGAGAATGGGTGATGCCTTCGATGGAGTCGCACTGGCCGTGGGCCCAGTCGTAAGTCGGGTAGATGCACCAGTTGTCGCCGGTCCTGTGGTGCGTGGCGCGCAGGATTCGGTACATGACGGCATCCCGCATGTTCAAATTGGGATGGGCCATATTGATCTTGGCGCGCAGGGCGCGGCTGCCGTCCTCGAAGCGGCCCGCCCGCATGCGCGCGAACAGGTCGAGGTTCTCTTCGACCGATCGCTCGCGGTACGGGCTGTCGCGGCCTGGTTCGGTCGGCGTGCCTCGGTATGCCCGGATCTCATCCGAGCTGAGGTCGCAGACGTACGCCTTGCCTTTCTCGATGAGCCGGACGGCATAGTCGTAAAGCTGCTCGAAGTAATCGGATGCGTAGTACTCCCGGTCGCCCCAGTCGAACCCCATCCACCGGATGTCTTCCTTGATGGCCTCGACGTACTGCACCTCTTCTTTGGTCGGGTTCGTATCGTCGAACCGCAGGTTGCACAACCCGCCGAAGTCCTCGGCCATGCCGAAATTGAGACAGAAGGCCTTGGCATGGCCTATGTGCAGATAGCCGTTCGGCTCCGGGGGGAACCGCGTATGAACCCGTCCGTCGTTCTTGCCGGCTTCCACGTCTGCCGCAATGATCTGACGGATGAAGTGCATGGGACGCCCGTCGCCTTGCGGGTCTTTCTTGTGCCTGTCGGTCTCCGGTTCCTTCATGTTCTCGCCTGTCTGGTCTCCGTAACCCCACCGGCCGAAGCGCTCCAGGCCGGACAACTGATAGTACGGGCATGGGCGATGGCATGTCAACTGGGCTTGCTGCCGACGCAGGGCCATTCAATTGTCCCGAAGCGGATCAGATGGATGACCCGGTGGCGGTGGGCGGCAATACAACGGCCTTAACAGGATGTACAGGATTTACAGGATAGAGTGCGCCCGTTCCCGGCGCCCCTCTGGACCGGAGTCTTGGCCCGACCCTCCGCCCTCAAATATCCGTAAAGCGCAGCCAGTGACCGCCCCGAGCGGCCGTTAAGGCGCTGGCGGCAGCGAAGCCGACTTCGGCCAAACTCGAGCGCAGCGAGAGTCCAGGCCGACTGAATGTCAATGGGCGTGCCAAACCTGGCAAGTTTGTTTTGTCAGAAGCCCCTACCCACGGTCCGCAAGGGAACCGGGGCGCCTGCCAGGGCGCCCAACGCGAAGCTGAGCGTGCAGTTGTATCCGCTATTTCTGGCCGCTGACACCGGGCAAATTGGAGAACGGGACAGCGGCGAAAAACAGGGACTGGCACGTCGTTCTGTGCCTGTCCCGTTTTTCGCTGCGATCCCGGAAAATGGGATACAGGCACCCTCGGGGTTGCCAGTCCCCATTTTCTGTTTCGACTCATCCCGCCGAGGAATGGGGCCCGTGCTGGTTCTTCCGGAAAACGGTGTAGTCCATCTCGGGGAAGGCGTCGTCGAGCCATTCATATGTCTCCAGGCGTCCTTTGTCAATCTTGCCGGCGCGCACCTGGCCGAACAGGTCGTCAAAGCGCCCCATCAGGTCTTTGAAACGCCTGACGGCGTAGTCCCGGGCGGTCCCGACGGACATGAGGAACGGCCAGTCGCTGCTCTGCGCAAGCATCAACTCCCGCGCACACTGGTCCAGCGCGCGCCCCGTAAGGCCCTCCGCCGCAGGCATGCTCACCGCGGCCTGAACCATCCCGGCCTCCGCTGCGTGCAGGCGCGGGTATATCCAGTCGTTCGAGCCGTTGACCCAGACCTCGAAGTAGCCGCGATCCCCCCAGGTGGACAGCGCGGGCCGTCCCGCCTGCGCGGCTCCGGGCCGGCGGTCCCGGCGATCCCGCAGGTAATGGCCGGGCGTAACACACGCCAGTTCGTCGCGCACCGCAGCCCGCCGGAAGACCGACTCCAGGAACTGCAAGCCCTCCAACCACCAGTGGCCGAACAACTCCGCGTCGTAGGGCGCGACGATCACAGGATCCAGACCGGTTGCACGGTGGAGGCGACTGACCTGATCCACCCGGTGCTTCACGAAATGCTCAGCGTGCGCCTCGGCGCGCGCCGTCGCGTCGCCAGGCCGATAGGGCTCCTTCCGATCCAGCGGGACGTCGCCCGTTATCCGATGGTATTTGAAGCCCAGGTAACGGTGGACGCCGTCGGCGTGGAGGTACGGCCGCAGGTATTCAAGCTCGGCGTCATAGCCCAGGTCTCGGTAGAACTCCCGGTACTCCGGCGCGCCGGGGTAGCCTTCGTCGGCGCTCCATACCTGCCTGGATGACTCGACGTCGCGCCCGAATGCGAGCACGCCCGCCGGGGTCGCAAGCGGGGCGAATACGCCGAACCGGGGCCGCGGCTCGGCCAGCAACACCCCGTGAGTATCCACGAAGAAGTACTGCAGGCCGAACTCGGCGAGGATATCGTCAATGCCCGGCCCATACGCGCACTCGGGCAGCCAGAAACCGCCGGGCCGGCCGCCGAAGTGCTTCTCGAAGTTGCGCAGGCCCACTGCCACCTGGGCCCTCTTGCCTTCCGACGTGTCCAGCAGAGGCAGGAGCGCGTGAGTGGCCGCCGAACCGATAAGCTCGATGGAGCCCCGCTGCGCCAGTTCGGCAAAGCCCCGGAGCAGCTTCCGATCGTAGCGCTCCGCGTAGGTCCGATGCACCTCCCGATAGCGCCGGTGATACAGGCGCGCGGCCTCGGAGAACGGTCCCCCTTCGGTCCGCCCGATCTCCTTCTCCGCCAGTTCCACCCGCCTTTCCAGGTAACGCACGCAGCGCCGCTGCAACAGATCGTTGGACAGCATCTCGCAGAGGGTGGGACTGAACGAGAGGGTCAGCGCGAAAGGCACGCCGTCCGCTTCGAGCCGCTCCAGCACGTGGAGCAGCGGCACGTACGTCTCCGACACGGCCTCGTAGAACCAATCCTCTTCCAGAAAATCGTCGTAGTCAGGATGGTGCACGTAGGGCAGGTGACAGTGCAGAACCGGTATCAGATAGCCCTTAGCCATATTGCCTGCTGGACACGTGCGGCCGGGACCCGGGAGCGCCAGGCATCCTCTCAGTCTCTGCGCGACCCCGAGGGGGAAGAGCCGAGGTAGAGGGCCGTGGACTCGTAACTGAGGCCGGGAACGCCCATGCCACGGGCCGCTGTGCGAAGAGCATTCAGCCCGAATCCCACGCCGCCCGGAGAGAATCCACCTGAACTCCGCTCTCCGCGCCGCCAGTCGGGCTGCCGGGACGGCATCTGCAAGGGGCCGGTGCGACAGACGGCG
>DAOVRD010000024.1 GCA_030628375.1 Planctomycetota bacterium | reverse complement strand
CATAACCGTGCCGGTCTCCCTCCTCCTGCGAAGCTACTCCAGCGGCCTGCTCATGCTCACGGTGGCGCTGTCCTGGCAAATCCTGAGTTCCTTGGTCTGGCCGCTTACACCGCCGAAAGCGCCGAGGGTTCGTCCGCGCCTTCGCTACCGCCTCACGCCCTGGGGCCTGATTTACTGCGGCATTGCTATGACTTTCTGCCTGCTGTCGGTGCACTGGGGCATTAACCTGATCTACTTGACTGCGGCCTTTCTGCTGGGCAGCGCGATGTGCGCGGCTGCTCTGCCCGGTTTGAGTCTCAGACGGACATGCGCGCAATGGAACGTGCCCGACCGCGTGTTCGCGGGGGACCTTTTCTCCGTGGAAGTCGCCCTGCGTAACTCGAAGGGCGTTCGAGTCGGCCTGAGCGCGTTCACTCTAAGAGTCGGTGCGGGCAGGGGTAACGACCCAACATCCGCCGCCTGCCACACCATACCGAGGCTGGCGCCAGGCCAGGAACACGGCCTGGCGCTGCGGCAGTACATGCCGGAACGGGGCAGGCACAGGCTGCCTCCCCTCAGGGTGAGCACCCGCTTCCCCTTCGGCCTCCTGGAAGCTTCCACCGAGATGCAAGCAGAGCGTGCCACGCTCGTTCTGCCGCGGCTGGGACACATTCATCAGCACGCGATGATTCGGCAGACCGGCGGCGAGGCCAAGTGGGTGCAGGAGCTGCCGCGAAAAGACCCGGAGGGAGAGTTCCGTTCGCTGCGGGAATACCAGTACGGAGACAATCCCCGCCACATCCACTGGGTCACCAGCGCCCGCCTGCATAAGCTCTACGTGCGAGAATTCGAGCGGCGCGAAATGCACAGCGTTCTTCTGCTGCTGGACGCTTACGCACCTGAAGAGGGCCCGCGCGAAGCCCAGGCACGGTCGGAACGATTCGAAACGGCCGTGAGCTTTGCGGCCACCCTCGGTGCCCTGCTTACGGAACGGAACGTTTTCTACGCCTTCGCCGCGTACTGCTCTGGTCTGAACTCACTGCCCTACGATACGGGACAGGGGCACTTGTTCTCACTGCTGGAGACACTGGCCCTTGCCAAGACCACGTCCCAGTACACCCTCACCGACCTTGCCGAGACCTTGGGCTTTCACGAAGTAGGCACGGGCGGCATTTGTGTGGTCACGGCCGGACCTTTGACCCGAGAACAGAGGGCCGCGGCGTTGGGTCCTCTGGCACAGTTCTCGATATGGATAGACGTCAGTGAAAGCGGATTCCATGAGATATTCTCGCCCTGAAAAGCCCGAGGCGCAGCAACCGCACGAGCTCCTGGCGGAGAACTGGCCGCTTCTGCTGACGACGTACGCCGTGATCGTGTCGGCGGCGCTCCTGCTCGCCGTCGCCGAACACCTGCTGCGGTACGCGTTTGTGACCGTCGCGTTCTGCGCGGCCCACGCGCTGGTGGTCGGCCCCGCAGGCCCCCAGTGCCTTTCAAAAACGACGTCCAAGTTGCTGGCCATTGGAGCACTTATCTTCGCGCTGTTTCAGATGAACTGGGGCAGCGTCCATATCAGCTACGGGTTCGCCCACTTCCTCATGGTCGTGCAACTGATCAAACTGTACGGGCCACATCGCAGCCGGGACCTCAGGTTGATACAGGTGACGGCGATCTTCCAGGTGCTGGTAGCGGGCCTCTGGGCGCTGAGCCTGGTGTACCTGCCGGTTTTCATGCTGACCGTCCTGGCCTTGATGGCGAACTTCATTGCTCTGGAGATGCAGCCGGAGCCGACTCCCACGCCGGGCGTCCGCTCGTTCCGAGGGAGCCGGAACGCGCCGTGGCTGGACCTCTTGTCGGCTCTGCGGCTGCCGGCAGCGGCGGTTGCCGTCTGCACGGTCCTCCTGTTCATTATGCTGCCGCGCGTCGAGGCCCTCAGCAGGACGGTCGTGCCCACCATCACGCAAGTAACCGGCTTCTCGGAGAACGTCTCCCTGCACGAAGTGGGGCAACTGCGGGAAAGCGATACGGTAGTCCTCCGGGTGCAGTTCCTGGCAGAAGATCAGGCAGACTGGCCTCACGTCGCGCCGCCTCACCTGCTCATGCGGGGCTTGTCCTTGCCCCTTTACCACGACGGCCAGTGGTTCGGGTACGACATGGCGATGCGTCAGGCCCTGGCCAACGGATATAGCGAAGACACCCCCACGTTCGCAGAGTTCACCGAGCGTACGGTCTACTGGCTGCAGGACGTGGATGCTCGACAGCGTCTGATTCGGCAAAAGGTATCCGTGGAGTCCAGACCCTCGCGACGACTGTTCGCGCTCTACCGGCCGCTGCAGGTCGAAGGGCCAAGAAGCTCTGAGAGCGTGATCGCGCACCTGTCGGACCACGTGATCTATCGCGGAGGGCTCAGGCGGGGAGACTCGTACGAAGTGGTCTCGGCCGTGCCGCAGTTCACAGCCGAGCAACTCGAGAAGGCCGGCACGCCGCGGCCTGCAGGTCCGTGGTCCTTTTTCTGGTACGTCCCTGCAGAGATTGCCGATGCCCTGCAAGAGGCGGCTTCTGACATTGAGCGCATTTACGCGCCAGCCTCCGACTACGAGCGGGTCATTGCAGCGCGGAACTACCTGCTGGACACCAATCGGTTCACCTACACGCTGGAGCTGCCGGAGTTCGGTGCGCAGGAGCCCATTGAAGCGTTCCTCACCCAGACACGTCGCGGAAGCTGCGAGCAGTTCTCAACGGCCTTCGCGCTGATCCTGCGCGTCCTGGAGATACCGACGCGGCTCGTTGTGGGCTACAAGGGCGGCGAACTCGATGCTGCCACCCAGATCTACACATTCCGTGATCTGCACGCCCATGCCTGGGTCGAGGTCTATTTCAAGGGGCTGGGCTGGCTGCAGTTCGATCCCACGCCCGGGGGCGACGCGCCCACCGAAACCGCAACAGGCCTATGGGCGTCAACCGGCAGGTTCTTGAACCGCATCCAGAGGGTCGCCATGCACGCCTACTTGCGGGCCAGCCTGAGGTGGGGCACCAGGGTCATCGGCTACAACAGAACGCGGCAGCAACGCGTGTTCGAGTACCTCGGCAGCAGGATCCTCGCGGTGGCAGAAGGAACCGGCAGCTTTCTCAGGTCCGTCTGGCCCGGCATGCCGTCCCTGGGCTGGACACAGACGGCCGTAGTCCTGCTCCTGTTCGTCTTCGCAGGCGCGGTGTTGTGGGTCCTGACAGCGTGGCTGCTCAGAAGCATCCAGTGGCATCGGCCGGGCGCACGTTCAGATCGGACGCTTCGCTTCTACGAAGAGCTGCTTTCCCTCCTCAGGAAGAAGGGCCTCAGACGGCCTGCGCATGCAACCCCGCGCGAGTTCGCCCGGAGCGCCGCCGTCCAACTACAGGCGGCAGACAAGGGCCACAGCGAGATGCTCAACGCGATCTCCCTGGTGACGGACCTCTACTGCCGCGTGCGCTTCGGGGGGTACGAGTTGACGGAACCACAGAGAGGGCAGATTCGCGAGGCATTGCAGGCCCTGTCCAGGGCGGCGCGCCGGACCGCTGCGGGCTAGCGGCAGTGTCCCCGCCCCCGCCGCAGCGACAACGGGACCGCTCACCTCGTCCCCTGCTCTTCCAACCGCACTCCGGCCATCACGGCGGTCGGATCGGCTCCCGCCCCCGCAGCTTCGACAATCTGAAAGGCCTCCGCAACATACTCCAGCACGTCCTCGGCCGTCATGGATAGCTGGCCCCTGGCCCTGGCCGCCAGGTCGCCCGCCAGGCCGTGGACGAACACGGCCAACTGCACGGCCTCAAACGGCTGCAGTCCCTGGCAGAGCAGTCCGGCCATCATGCCCGTCAGCACGTCGCCGGTGCCCCCCGTTGCCATGCCCGGGTTGCCGCTGACGTTCACATGGACCCGCTCCCCGTCCGTCACGACCGTTCCCGCCCCCTTGAGCGCCAACACGACGCCGTGCTCCCGGGCGAAGCTCGCAGCCACCTCAACCCGGTCCGCCTGGACGCGGCTCACCCCTTCATGGCCGAGCAGCCCGGCCATCTCGCCCGGATGCGGCGTAAGCAGCCGCAGGCCCCGGGCGTCCTTGAGCACCTCCGCCCTTCCGGCCAGCGCGTTCAGCCCGTCGGCGTCAACGATCAAAGGCAGGGCCAGGTCCGACACGACACGGCGCACCGCATCCTGGGTCTCGACCGCCCGGCCGACCCCCGGACCGATAGCGACAACGTCGAACTCACCCGCCCACTCCAGCACCAACTCAGCCGCCCGGTCCCCCAGCACGGGAGCGCCCGGCTCAGGGAGGGGTCTGGACATGGCACTGGTCAGCTTCACTTCCGCGATGGGATTCAGGCTCTCCGGCAGGGCCAGGGTGACCAGACCCGCGCCCGCCTTCTGTGCTGCAATCGCCGCCATGCAGCCGGCTCCCGTCATCCCGGGTGAGCCGGCGACAATGAGCACGCGCCCGAAGTCGCCCTTGTGCGCATCCTCGGCGCGCTTGGGCAGTCCGGGCAATCGTTCGACCACCTTGGCCATCTCTTTCGAGTCCGGCCGCCTCGACCCTACTCCCCCTCGCCGACGGCCATCGCATTGATGAGGGCGGCCATGTAGCCTGCCCCGAAACCGTTATCTATGTTCACCACGGCCACGCCGGAGGCGCAGCTATTGAGCATGGCCAGCAACGGCGCCACCCCTCCGAAAGCAGCGCCATAACCAACACTGGTGGGCACCGCAATCACCGGCTTGGCAACGAGCCCCCCCACCACACTGGCCAGCGCCCCCTCCATGCCGGCCACTGCCACCAGCACGTTGGCGCTCTCCAGGTCCTCGCGAAAGGCCAGCAGCCGATGGAGGCCCGCCACGCCCACGTCACCTATCAACTGCGTCCTGGCCCCCAGCATCTCGGCCGTTGTCACGGCCTCTTCGGCCACCGGCAGGTCACTGGTGCCCCCGGTGACGACCACCACCTGACCGCGCAGGACGACCTCCTCCTGCTTCACGGTGATGCAGCGGCTGGCGGCCCCGTATTCGGCCTCCGCGCAGACGGCCTTCACCGCCTCGAAGTGCTCCGGCTCGGCGTGCGTGGCCAGCAGATTCGTGCCGGCGGCCAGCATGCGCTCGGCTATCTGCGCCACCTGCGCCGGCGTCTTGCCCCCGCAGAAAACCACCTCGGGCACGCCGCACCGCAGAACCCGGTGGTGGTCAATCTTGGCGAAGCCGATGTCCTCGAAGGGAAGCCGCCGGATGACCTCGAACGCCTCATCCGACGTCATCTTGCCGCCGGCCACCCGGTCCAGAAGCTCCCTGATCGCCTTCTCTCTCATGCCTCAGCCCGTGCGCGTTCACGGCTCCGCTTCGACGGTCAGGGGCGCTTCCCGGCCGTCCGCCAGAAGCAGGCAGCCCAGCCCGGCCACCATGGCGGCATTATCCGTGCAGAGGCCAGGCGGCGCAAGGTAAAGGGACAGGCCGCCTTCCCGCGCAGCGCCCTCGAAGCGCTCGCGCAGGCGCCCGTTCGCCGCCACCCCACCCCCCACTATGATGCTGCTGGCGTGATGACGCTCGGCTGCGGCGCAGGCCTTTCCGACCAGCACGTCAACAACGGCCTCCTGGAAGCTGGCGGCCACATCCGCCACAAACTCCGCACTGTAAGCCACACTCGCGATGTCCTCCCTGGACGCGTTCTTGCCCGCACAGTGGTAGAGAACGGCGGTCTTGAGCCCGCTGAAGCTGAAGTCTGCGGCGTCCGGCTCCAGCCAGCTCCGCGGGAAATCCACCGCCTTGCGATTCCCCGCGCGCGCTGCGCTCTCGATGGCCGGCCCGCCCGGATAGCCGAGCCCGAGGATGTTCGCCACTTTATCGAACGCCTCCCCCGCCGCATCGTCCACCGTGCCGCCCAGACGCGTGTGTGACAGCGCGGTCTCGGTGAGGAACAGGCTGGTGTGCCCGCCGCTGACGACCAGGCTGACGGCCGGCAAGATGGGCGACTGGCCGTCGAGCCACGCGGCGTAGATGTGAGCGCGCAGATGGTCCACCGCCAGCAAGGGCAGTCCCAACGACCAGCTCAGGGCCTTCGCGGCGCTCACGCCGACCAGCAGCGCCCCGATGAGGCCGGGAGTGGTTGTGGCCGCAATCCCGTCCAGCTCGCCCAGCGACGTGCCGGCCCGCCTCAGGGCCTCGTCTATGACGGGCAGCACGTTCTCGATGTGGGCGCGGCAGGCGATCTCCGGCACCACGCCCCCGAAGCGCTCGTGAAGCTCGTGCTGGGTGCTCACCACGCTGGAAACGACGCGCCTGCCGTCCTCGACCACGGCGGCCGCCGTCTCGTCGCAGGATGTCTCTATGCCAAGTACTCTCATCGGGAATCGCCTGTCGTTCTCCTGGCGGGCGCATGACCGGCCGTGCCCTGCCTCCCATTCTACTCTCCGGCGGTCAGGTCCAACAACCACGCAGCATCGCCGCGGCCACCCCCATGCCCGACCGGCACCGCGCGCCGCTTGCCTGGGTTCAGCCAGTCTGCTACCTTGGTTCAGTGGAACACCGGGGACTCGCCAGGGCAGCTTAAGATGGACGAGACAGTCACAATCGTGGACTATCGCGCGGGCAACCTGACCAGCGTGCGGCTGGCGGTGGAGAAGCTGGGCCGCAGGGCGCTGATCGCCGGCGACGCCGAGCAGGTGCGCTCCGCGTCGCGCCTGATCTTCCCGGGCGTCGGGTCGGCAGGGGCCGCCATGGACACCCTCCGCGCCCTCGCCTTGGACGGAGCGATCACGGACTACGCCGCGACCGGCCGCCCGCTTCTGGGCATCTGCCTCGGCGCACAGATCATCCTGGAGCACAGCGAAGAGGGAGACGTGGCTTGCCTCGGGCTGATCGGAGGCCGCGTCCGGCGTCTCGACGTGCCGGACGGCGCGAAGGTCCCCCACATGGGGTGGAATGAAGTGGAGTTCACAAGAGACCATCCGATATGGGACGGTCTGGCCGCCGGCTCCTCCTTCTACTTCGTGCACAGTTACGCTCCTGCGCCGGCCGACGGGACGACGGCAATCGGCACGACCGATTACCACGGCACGTTCGTCAGCGCGCTGGCGGCGTCCAATATCGTAGCCTGCCAGTTCCACCCGGAGCGGAGCGGCCGGATCGGCCTCAAGCTGCTGGACAACTTCCTTTCGTGGAATCCGTAACATGCTGCGGAAGCGACTCATCGTGTGCCTGGACGTCCGCGAGGGCAAGACCACCAAGGGCGTCAGGTTCCAGGACAACGTAGACGTGGGCGACCCCGTCGAGATGGCCCAGCGATACTACGAAGGGGGCGTTGACGAGCTGGTGTTCTATGACATCGGCGCGTCTCCCGGCAAGAAGGACATTATGATAGACGTGGTGCGCCGCGTGGCCGAGAGGATCTTCATCCCGTTCGCAGTGGGCGGCGGGCTCCGCACGGTTGACGACATGCGGCGCGTGCTGCTGGCCGGCGCGGACAAGGTCAGCATAGACACCGCCGCCGTGCGCAGCCCCGACCTCATCGCCGAGGGCGCCCGACGGTTCGGCAGCCAGTGCATCGTGCTTGGCATGCAGGCCAGGCGGGTGGGCGAAAGCAACGACGTCCCCAGCGGCTACGAAGTCTACGTCGAGGGCGCGCGCGTGGCCACGGGCATGGACGCCGTTCGGTGGGCTCAGCAGGCGGTAGAACTCGGCGTCGGCGAGATCTGCCTCAACTCCATAGACGCCGACGGCACCAGGGCCGGCTACGACTTGCAGGTCACCCGCATGGTCAGCGGGGCCGTCTCTATCCCCGTCATCGCCAGCGGCGGCGCCGGCCGGCCGGAGCACCTCCGCGACGTATTGACCGAGGGCAAGGCCGACGCGGCCCTCATCGCCTCCATGGTGCACCTGGAGACGCACACCATCGGGGACATCAAGCGCTACCTGAGCGCCCGCGGCGTGCCGACCAGGATGGACTGGTGACGCGGCGCCCCACCCTCCCCCGTTCCCGGCGGCCCAACCCGCGTCAAGAACGGCTACGGCATTGGGCCACTGATCTCCACAGATTCCCACAGATTGTCACTGATGAAACGTCATTCTTTTGATCTCTACGTGTTGTAGACGGCATACGCAGCGCCGATGATCTTCTCCGTAACGTCGGCGTGTTTCATATCCGCCTTCGTCCGTGCAAATCCGTGTCTAACAGTCGTAACGCCGGCCCCGCTTGAAGCTGGCAAGAACGACTTCGGGACACGGATCAACACGGATTCTCAGGGATCAAATACCTTCCGCCTGATTTCGATTTCCCTGCCGAAGTTTATGAGCAAGCCGACCGCAATCCCCGTCGCCTTAAGGTAATTGGCCAGTTGAACTTCGTACACCGGCTCCCTTGCGCAACTCAATACACAGCCCGTTCTCATAGACCTTCTCCAGGAAACCGTAGCCCAAGGCATTGTAGACGGCATACGCAGCGCCGATGATCTTCTCCGTCAGACCGCTGTGTCTGTAATCCGTGCCCATCAGTGGAGATCAGTGGCAAACGTCGTATTGTTCCCGTTCCAGCCGTAGTCTCGGCACGGCCGGCCAACAAGTTCGCACCGTCGGCGGCGGACCAATCGGCATCAAGAACGGCTACGGCATTGAGCCACTGATCTGCACAGATTCCCACGGATAGACACCCAAGGAAGCAAACTTTTCATATCCTCCCTCAGTATACCTTGCGGCCGGGTTCGCGTCAAGCCATAAAGCCTATATATGCCCCAGGCCGGCGGCCGTTACGCACGCGCCCATCACTCCGTCGCGCCGTGCTGGCGCAGCAGTTCTGCGATGTCATTCCGGCCGCTCCAAACAGCCGCGTCGAGCACCGACTTGCCGTCCTCCGTCACGGCGTTCACATCAGCCCCTGCCGCCAGCAGGAGTTCCACCAGCCACGGACGGTCGGAACGGCACGCGGCGCGCAACGGGCTCTCCCCCCAGCGGTCCGTCACATTGACGTCTGCGCCGGCTTCCAGAAGCAGTTTCACGGTCTCCCTGGAGCAGTTAGGCGTTCTCCTCAAGAGTGCAAGCAGCGGAGAGCGACCAGCGTCGTCGACAACGTTAGGGTCGGCGCCACCTCTTAGCAGAACGCCTACCAGTTCCATGTCGTCCCACAACGCTGCTTCGTGCAATGGAGTTGTTCCATCAAGTCCTGGGGCGTTGACGTCTGCGCCCGCCGCCAGCAGCGCCTCCAGTACGGCCACTGGGCCGCGCCCCTCCCATGTGTCCCGGCGGGAACGAGGTGCTGCAAGAGCTATGTGGAGAGGTGTCAGGCCGTACGCGTCCCGCGCGTTGACGTCGGCGCCCGCCTCCGTCAGCGCGCCGACGATCGCTGGCGCCGCCCAGTTCCACAGAAGGTAGGTGGGGTCCATCATGTAGTGCAGGGGTGTCCGTCCTAGCCGACTCTTAGTGTTGGGATCTGCGCCCACAGCCAGAAGGAGTCGGACCATCTCCAGGTCCTTTTTTCGGGCCGCAACGTGCAAGAGAGGAAAACCCCCGCTGGGCCCATCAACAAGTTCCGGGTTCTTCTTCAACAGATAGCCGACGCGGGCCCTATGGCCGCTCTGGACCGCTTCGAGTATGTCCTCACCGGTGAAAACCGTCAGCTTGACATAGATAGCGAAAGGGACGGCCGCCGCCATCAGCACTGCGATCACGCGTACGGCGGCGAACCGTTTGAGGCGGCGCTTATCCTTCCGATCGTGCCCGGGCTCCGACAGCCCTGCGTCAGATGCCATATCGGTCCGGGTCCCCACTGCCCTACTCCGTGGCCTACCTGGAATGACACTGCTTAAGGTGTTACTGCGATAGTATACCACCTCGTTGGCTTCGGAGAAGTCAGAATCTGAGTGAGGGTCCCGCTCTTGGTCCGTCACGTCAGACGGAGAGCTAACTCCCGCGCACCAGCGTCGTTACCGCAAACGCGCCCTCCTTCGCAGCATCCTCGTGGAACTTGACAAGGCGAAGGCCGTGACCAATAATCTCCACGAGGGGCGAGACTCCGGAACAAGACTTGGTATACGTGGCCCGCAATGCGCCCGGCGGCAACGCAGCCGGACCGGGTGCCCGGGCACAGGCGTGTTGGCCGGCTGTTGCTCCCCGATGGACGACGGGGCAGAGGGGGCGCCCGCAGAGCCGACGGCCGAAGCCGAGTTGGCAGGCCTGATCGTGAGAAGTTCGGAGAGTCCTGCAGAGCAGGTAAGCGATTCCACGATGGCAATATCACGAGATCTCTCCAGGGCCTTGCCACAAGACCGAGGCGGCGGCGACGGGAAGGTCATCTGTCCCCACTGCTGGCACAGGTTCGACGTCAAAGACATCCTGGCCATCGCACAGCATCCCGATCTGCTGGGCGACCCGGTGCTTGGCGAGAACGCGCAGCAGCGCTTTCTGCCCTCGCGGTTCACGCCCGACGGACACGCCGTGGACGCATATGGAGTGGTGTGTCCGGACATGGCGTGCCCGCGATGCCGCCTGGTCATCCCTCGCAGTCTGGCGCAGAAAAGGCCCCTTTTCTTCTCGATCATCGGTTCCTCCGGCAGCGGCAAGTCCTACCTGCTGACGGCGATGATCTGGGAGCTGCGAGGACTGCTGCCCAGCCAGTTCGCATTCAGATTCGGCGATGCCGACGCGACATCGAACGACCGCCTGATCGAATACGAGCGGACCCTTTTCCTGTGCGCCGACAAGGAAGCGCCGACGTATCTGGAAAAGACGCAGATGGAGGGCAGCATGTATGACGAGGTCCGGTTGCAGGACATGGCCGTACGCCTGCCGCGCCCCCTCATGTTCACGCTCAACCCCCAGCCGCATCATCCATGGTATGATAAAGCGAAAGAGGCGCTCACCCAGACCATCGTCCTTTACGACAACGCCGGCGAGCACTTTCAGCCGGGCATGGACCGGGCCTCCGACCCGGGCACGCAGCATCTGTTGCGCGCGCGCGGCATGTTCTTCCTGCTCGACCCCTCCAGGGACCCAAGGTTCCGTGCGCGGTGCCGGAGCAGCGACCCCCAGATGAAGAAAGGCGCGCCGGTCGAACCTCAGGAGGTGCTCCTGACCGAGTCCGTCGGACGCGTCAGAAGGCACCTGGGCACGGCGAGCGATCGAAGACTGGACAGACCCATCATCGTCGTCGTCACCAAGTACGACATCTGGCATACCTTGTTGAAGTATCCCCTCCCCAAGCCCTGGCGACGGTCGGGAGGCATGGCCTGCTCGGCGCTGGACCTGGACGCCATAGGCGTGGTGTCCGTTGCCGTGCGTCATTTGCTGATGCAGATCTGCCCCGAAGTGGTTGCCACGGCTGAACTGTTCTCCTCAAAGGTGACCTATCTGCCCGTGAGCGCTCTGGGCGGCAGCCCGATCGTCAAGCGCATTCGTTCGGCCGGGGGGAAGATGCAGTGGATGCTGATGGTTCAGCCCAAGGACATAAAGCCTATCTGGGCCCCGGTTCCGATGCTGTGCATGCTTTCGGCGTTCGGGATGATTCCCCAGGTGAAGCTGAAGAGATCCGACCGGCTGCCGGTGGCCACGGACTGTCATCTGTCGGGCAATCTCGCAATCCTGACGGTCCCCGGCACCAGTCAGCGGCTCGAGCTGCCTTCCCGCTACATGGGACAGGCGATGCGGTGCCCGGAGACAGGCCAGTGGTTCTGGCTGCCGCACGCCGAGGACGTTGAGAGGGTGGGAACGGGCGAGGAGCAAGAGGAACCGTAATGGCGCAAGAGCTGATTTACACGTCTGCGCCAAGGGGACTGCGCAAAGGCTCCAGTGGATTCTGCACCGTCGCGTGCACGCGGGGCATGGCGCCCAACTACATCGAAACGCTCGAATCCCTCAGCGGTTACACGGCCGTCTTCGCCGCACACGACCGCAAGGCCCGTCTCAATCCCGTAGCGTCCAGTCACTACCAGATCAGGATCGGCGGAAAGCAGGTCAACATCCTGTCGCGGGTGGCTTTCACGGGAGTGGATCATACCCAGAGGACCAACAAGCTGGCTTACCACATCGTCCTCGACGCCAGAGAACGGGCCCGGGGCGGACCGGCCTGGATGCTCCAGCAGGAAGGGGTGATGCTCACGCAGTGGCAGGGCGAGCCGCAATACCTGGACAGGAAGAAGCAAGTGCCCGACGGCGATTCCTCGCCGGCCGTCTGCGACACCTGGCGGGAACTCACCGACGACGCCGGGTGGGCCGGCGTGCTCGCACAGGCTTTCCTCAACGACCCTCGACAGGCCTCGTTCATTATCTTCGAGCCCGGGACGGACGTCCTCGCCCTGATCGCCGAGGCCTTGCGACTGCTGCCGCCGGAAATGAGATGGGACGTGACGTTCAATACCTACTTCACGTCCCTGCCCCTCGGCACCGACTGTGCCTGGCGGTGCTGTCTGCCGGATGCGTCCGCGCTCAGACAAGCCCGGCGCATGCGGGGCGCCCTGGTCCTGGACCTGACTGCCGGCGCAAACCAGCCTGAAGAAGCGATGCGCCGCATGGAGCAGCCATCGCCCCTGATCCAGTGCGCCAGGGACGGCACGCCGCCGCCTGCCGGGGAAGCACCGCCGGCGGAAGAGGGCGTTGAGGCACCCGCCCGAGCGACCATAGCAGCCCCGCCGGCCCTCAAGCGCGTTAGCGGGCCCGCCACTCGCCCCCCCGGCGCGCCGCCGGAACAGTGGACGGCCAGCGTTCCCAGAAGACGCCGGCGAGTTTCGTTCCCTATGGGCGTGGTGGCCATCGTGCTGGGCGTCCTCCTCCTGGTCGCAATCGTGACCATCGTCTACCTCGTGCGCAGCCGCCCGGACTTCGAGGAGTTGGCGCAGGAAGTCGGTGTGCCCGGCGAAGCTGCTCCCAGCGAAGAAGCCCCCGATCCTGGCCCGGCGGAGCCCGGTGACGCGGAAGGCGGCGCGAAGCCCGCTCCTTCATCTCCAGAAGAGACTGGAGTGCCGAAGCCGCAACAGGCCCCCGAAGAGAAACCGGGTGAAGCCGAAGGGGAGCCAACGCTGGGGACGGAGCAGGAGAGCGAACCCAAAGAACCAACCGACCCGGAAGAGCAACCGCCCCCTCCGCTGGGCGCGCCGACTACAAGATATGTGTTGCGGCTTGTCGGCGGAGCGGGCGGCCTGGCCGACAGCGTGAGGCTTGGCGCAGCGGAGTACAAGCTGCCCGTGGAAGGTATCACCGAGGGGTGGCAGCTAAAGGAGATCCAGAACTGGGACGGCCGGAAGGCCCGGCTGGGAGCCGGAATCACGCGGAAACAGTCGGGCGGCGGCATCGAACTGTGGGGGCGGAGCGCCGGTACGGGTCTTGACATGGTCTTCGTGAGCATCCAGCCCCAGAAGGACCACGTGGCGTTCGAGAGGAAGGACCGCTTGACCGCCGACAAGGCCAACGATTGTCTGGGAGACGTTGCATGGGTCGAGCTTTATTGTGAAGCCACCAACGAAACGGTCCTCGTGCTGACGAAGCCGCTGGAGAAAGAGGTCCGGCTCGAAGTGGACGGTCCACAGGGAGGGCAGAAGCCAAAACTGAAGGCGACGATAGAGGTTCCAGGGCGGTTCGAGCTTGCGTGCCGCGAGTTCGGCGCCACACCCTCCCCCACGTCCCTCGAAGACGAGGCGGAGTATCACGCCGCCCTGAAGACCGAGCTGAGCGCACACAAGCTAACGATCTCCGTGGAGTACTCGTATGAGACGCTACCGGAGATTGAGAAGGCCGTCAAGGACTGGGAAGAGGCCAAGGAGCAGTACGAACCGTCCGAGACGCAGCTCAAAGATGCCCAGAAGGTGATTGATGACGCAGAGGCAGAACGGAAGAGGCAGGAGAAGTTCATAACAGACGCGAAACAGGCATGGAACAAAGCTATCCCACCGCAAACCAAGGCAGAGAAGGACCTGCGCGCCGCGGAAGGACACCTACAGGACGTCACGACCGGAAATGCGCCGAAGCACGTCCAGGACACCGCAAGGCACATGGTCAACACGAGTCTGAAGGCGCGGAACAAGGCCCGCGACGAGCTCCAGAAGAAAAAGGGCGAGTACGAGAACACGGAGTGGGAGCGGCGGCCCTATGTTGATGCGGCGACAACCCAACGGGACCAAGCAAAGGCCGCCCACCAGACCATATATCAAGGGGCCAAGAGGCCCAGAGACAAACGGAAGCAGACACGCGAGAGAAAAGAGTTCCTCGAGAACCAGGAAAACCAGAACAGAGCATCCGGGTTCGGGGACTTCTCGGCGCCTCTGGAGTTCAAGGTGGAAGACCAGGTAATAGCCACCTTCCGCTTGAAGCCGCCGCCTTCATGAGACCACGCACCGCCGACCCCAGCGACAAAGGGGCCGTCCCGTATCCAAACTCTCAGAGCGAAGTGAGCGGGGGTGAGCAAGCTCCTTAGAAAGATCGCCATGATCGCGGTGCCGGCCGTTCTGGCACAGGCGGTGATCCTGGGCTTTGTCATCGCGGTTGCAAAGCACGCGAGGGAGGGAAGGAGCGGCCAGCCGCTATCCGGAGTGCCCGAAGTCGTTCAAAGCCCCGCCGAAGTAGCAGGACCAGGCGCCGGTCAGGCCGAGGCCCGGGCACCGGCCAGCGTCGCACGCGTGGCACAGGGACCGCGCCCTGACGAGGTGAGGCCCCCCGAGGCAGAACGCGAGACGCCGGGATCCCCTACCCCACCTGGTGCAACCGCTCAGCCGGCCGACCGGCAAGCCCAACGCCCTCCTCCCCTGCGCCCACCGACCACAAGATATGTGTTGCAGATCGTCGGCGGAACGGGCGGCCTGGCCGGCAGCGTGAGGCTTGGCGCAGCGAAGTACAAACTGCCCGTGGAAGGCATCACAGAGGAGTGGCAGGTAAAGGAGATCAAGAACTGGGACGGGCAGCCGGCCCGGTTGGGAGCCGACATCACACGGAAACAATCGGGCGGCGGCATCGAACTGTGGGGGCGGAGCGCCGGTACGGGTCAGGACACGGTCTTCTTGAGCATCCGGGCCCAGGAGGGCCACGTGTTGTTCGAGAGGAGGGCCCGCTTCAGTTCCGAGCAGGTCAACGATTGCGTCGGAGACGTTGCATGGGTCGAGCTTCACTGTGAATCCACCAACGAGACGGTCTTCGTGCTGACGAAGCGGCTGGAGCAGGAAGTCCGGCTCGAAGCGGACGGCGCACAGGGAGAGCAGAAGGCAAGACTGAAGGCGACGATTGAGGTGCCCGGGCTTTTCGATCTTGCCTGCCGCGAGTTCGGACCCGGACCGCCCACGTCTCTCACAGACGAGGCCGGCTATCAGGCCGAACTGAAGACCGAGCTGAGCGGAAACGAGCTGAAGATCTCCGTCGAGTACTCGTATGACATGCCATCGGAGATTCGCGAGGCGCGCAAGGCATGGGAAGAGGCCAAGAAGCAGTGGGAACCGTTCGAGAAGCAACTCGAAGATGCCCAGAAGGCGGTTGATGCCGCAGAGGCAGAACGGCAGAAGCAAGAGAAGTTCATAACAGACGCGGAACAGGCATGGAACAACGCCAAGGGACGACGCGAGACAGCAGAGAGGCGTCTGGGCGGTGCGCAGAAACATCTGCGAGACGTCACGACCCAGAATGCACCGAAGGCGGTGCAGGATCGCGCAAAGGACGGGGTGAACGGGGCGCTGGAGGCGGCAGAGAAGGCCATCCTTGAGGCCGACGAGAAAAGGAAGGACTACGAGAAGACGGTGCGGGAGCGGCGGCCCTTTGTTCAGGCGGCCGCAGCCCAACGGGACCAGGCAAAGGCCGTCAACCAGGCCATACATCAACGGGGCCAGGGCCCCAGGCACATTCTGGCGCGAGCAACCGAGAGAAAAGAGTACCTTGAGAAGGAGGAGAACGGCAAGAGGGCATCCGCGTTCGGGAGGTTCTCGGCGCCTCTGGAGTTCAAACGCGGCAGCGAAGTGATAGCCACCTTCCACCTGAAGCCGCCGCCTCCATGAGACCAGGCGCCGCCGGCCCCAGCGACAAAGGGGCCGTCCCGTATCCAAACTTCCAGAGCGAAGTGAGCGACGGGTGAGCAAGCTCCTGAAACAGATCGCCATAATCGGCGTGCCGGCCGTTCTGGCACAGGTAGTGATCGTGGCCCTCGTCGTCATGCTTGTCAGGAGTGCCAGGGAACAGAAGCCCGCGCAGCCCCCTCCTCAGCCAACTGAGACGGTCGCCCGTCAGGCAGGAACAGTAGAATACCGGACAGCCCAGGCGCGCACGCAGATCGAGCAACCCCCTGCTCGCGCACCGGAAGGCAAATCGGCGCACGGGCCTCCCCTGCCGGCCGAGGGTAGCGAACCGGCGGAACAGGGTCCGGCTCACCCGCAAGAGCATGAGGAAAAGCAGGAACCCCAACAGGGAGCCGACCAGGCGCTCCCGGCCCCCGAGCCAGCCAGAAGGCTCGTGCTGCGGCTGGATAACGGGACGGCCGCCCTGGCCGACGGGCTGCCGGACGATGCCACCCGGTGCGAACTGCCCGTGGAGGGCCTCGCGGGGGTATGGCACGTGGCGGACCTCGGAGACTGGCAGGCCCGCGCAGCGGACCAGGCCTCCGGGATCAGGTCGAGGGCCACAGCCGACGGAGTCGAAATCGTCGGCAAGAGCCTGGCCACCGGTCAGGACGCACGGATCGTGGCGGTCAGACCGCTGGCAACCGGGCTGTTGTTCGAAAAGGCCGTCGGGGTGAGCCACGACCAGTTCAAGGACTGCCTGAGAGACATTGCGTGGATCAAGTTGTGCTGCGAACCGCGGAACGAAGAGCTTGTGCTCCTGACGCGGCCGCTGGGCCGCGACGTGCAACTCAAGACAGACGTAAGCGGAACAAGCGCACGGGCGGAGGCCGCCGTGCCCTCAGTGCTGGCCGGACTGCTCGAACAGAGGGAACTGGACCACCCCAAGTCCATGACAGACCAAGGCGGCTACGAGGCCCAGGTGGAGGCCCTGTTCGCCGGCACTGCCCTCACGGTTTGCGTGAGCTATTCGTACCTAACCACGACAGAAGCTCTGAGGGCCGCGGAAGAACTGAAAAAGGTAGAGGAAGCCCATCAGTCGCTTGCCGAGACCCTGCGCAAAGCGCAGCAGGAGCGCAAGGCAGCCAGCCGCCGCGTGGATGAGGCACACCGACCGGTCTGGCTGAGGGAGAAAGCCTGGGAACGAGCCAAAGAAGACCACAGACAGAAAGCCATAGCCCTTGGCCTGTTCGAGACGTACTTCAGAGAGGCCAGAAAAAGGGCTTCCATAGAAACGTTGGAGAAACTGCTGGAGCAACGCACAGAGCTGATCGGGGCGGTCAACAACGCTGCCCTGAACGCTGCAGCAACTAGAACTGCCTGGGAGCTGACCACCCAACAACAGGTCCAGCCCATACGGCTCGCCCGACAAGAGGAGGAGGCAAAAGAACGTCTGTACGCCATCATCTCAACCGAACAAGAAGCCCGGGAAAGAGTGAAGGAAGCGGCCGACAAGAAGAGCACGTTGGAGAAACCCGAACGGGAGAGCTGGGACGCCGCATTCGGACGTTTCCCCGCACATCTCGAATTGAAGCTCGACGGCCAGGTGATAGCGAGGCTCGAGTTGCTGCCACCCACCGGGTAGAATGGACGGCCGCGGCCAAGCCGGAAGGCGCATGGTCGTCAGCATCCGGCGGTTCACAGAGAGACCGCGGAGAGTGAGCAAGCTTGCCAGACAGATAGTGCTGTTCGGGGTGCCGGCCGTCCTGGTGCAAGTGCTGATCCTGGGCGCTGTCTTCGTGCTTGTGAAGCACGCAAGGGAGGGAACGAGCGGTCAGCCGTCATCCGAAGTGGCCGAAGTCGCTCAAAGGCCGGCCGAAGCGGCGGGACGAGGCCCCCGTCAGGACGAGGCCCGGCCACCGGCCACCGGAACGGGCGAGGGAGAGAGACCGCGCCCCGACCGGACCAGGCCCCCCGAAGCAGAACACGAAAGGCCTGCCCCCCCTACCCCACCTTTTCCAGCCGCCCAGCCACCCGGTCCAGACGCCGAAGAACCCCATCAAGAGCCGGCAACGTCCGGGAGACTCGTCGTCGGCGTCGGCAGGGAACCTGGCGGATGGGCCTATAAGGTCCGCCTCAGTGGCCCGAATGGCTATAAGGTGCCCGTGGACGGAGTCACCGAAGAGTGGCGCGTTGAGGCGCTCAGCGACTGGGACGGCCGGGAGGCGAGCCTGGGAACCGGGATCACGCAAAGACGCTCGGGCAACGGTATAGAGATCTGGGGAAAGAGCCCGGGCACAGGCGAAGATATGGCGCTCGTGAGCATTCGGGCGGAAGATGGAGGGCTTCTGTTCCAGGAAGCACCTGCGGCGTCCCCCCAGCAGTGGGAGCGCTGCCTGGCCAGCGTGGCGTGGGTTAAGCTATCCCACGAACCCAGCCAGCAGACCGTTCGCGTGGTGACGAACCCGCTGTGGCACCGTATCGAACTGACGCGCGAGTCGGCGACGAGCGCCAGAGGCGGAACCACCGTTCCATCCCTATTCGCTCGGCTTTGCGCCCTGCACCGGCCGGAATACCCGAAGCACCTCAAGGACGAGGGAGATTACGGAGCGGAAGTCAAAGCCGTGTTGGACGGGAACGAACTCACGCTGCACGTAGACTACTCCTACGAAACTCCACCCGAGATACTCCGGGCTGAAGAGGAACTCCAGACAGCCCGGCAGGAGCACGAGGCGTTGCGACGGAGGCACCAGGAGGCCCAGCGATCCGTGGAGGAAGCAAAGCGAGCATTGGAAACGGCAGAACGCTCCGCCAAGATCGCAGCAGAACAGACGTTGAGGGGTGCCAGGAGGCGGACCGGGACACAGCCAGCGCCGGCAAGGCCCACCGACCGTCAAGCAAGGGCGCTTCAAGCGCGCCTCGCCGCGACGACACAACAGCAATGGAGGCGTGCGGAACAGAGCGTGGAAGCCATGCGGCAGGCTGTTCAAGGCGCCTCGCGCAAGGTGGAGGCGGCCACCGAAAGGAAGGCTGCGCTGGAAAAAGTAGAAGAACTGAGACGAGACGTTGCGTTCGGACGCTTCGACCTCCTGAAGTTCAAGGTGGATGACCAGGCAATAGCTGTGTTCAATCTGAGGCCGTCCGACTTGCCGCATAGCGGCGTGCAACCAGCGCGGCGGGGCGACCTTGTGGGACCGGAGCAACCCGAAGCGGCGGCAGACGCCGGTCCCCCGGGAGAAGCGGAGCAGCCGGCGGCCGCAGCCCCGGCAGAACCCTCGCAACAAGCCGGTGCCCAGATAGAGCCGACGACGACGTTCGTGGCGCGAATCAGCACGTCGAGGGGCGGCCTGGCCGGCAAGGTGGCTTTTGGCGACGACGGCGGCCGCTACGAGATGCCTCTGGACGCACTGACTGAACAGTGGCACGTGCTCGAGATGGGGACCTGGGAAGGCAAAGCGGCGGCTCAACGGTCCGGCATCACACAGAGCACCCGCGAGAATGCAATAGAACTGAGGGGCAAGCACCCGGGCACCGGCGATGACGCGACCTTCGTGACCATCCGACCACTAAAGGGCGCCCTGCTGTTCCAAAAGGCGCAGGGGGTGACTTACGAACAGCTCAGAGATTGCCTGGCAGACATTGCTTGGATTAAGCTATACTACGAACCAAGGAAAGACACGGTCTTTGTCTTGACGAAGCCGCTGGCTTGCGAGGTCCAACTGGAGGCGGGCGCAGAGCGGGAAGCGCTGCGAGGGAAAGCCACCATCCCCGAACTCTTTGGGCAGTTCTGCAGCGCGCAGAGACTCGAACACGGCAGCTACGTCACGGATGAAGCAGGCTTCAAGGCGCGCGTGCGCGCTCGACTGGCTGGCACAGAGCTTACGGTCAATGTATACTACTCATACGGAACGCCCGCCGGGGTGGTGGCCGCGCGCACATCGCAAAGGGAAGCGGAGCAGCAACTGCCGGCTCTCGAGGCCGAACTCAGGAGAGCAACTCAACGGGTGAACGCAGCTCTTGAGGACCTGGAGGAAGCCAACAAGAAGGCGTGGGAATTGAGGCAGCGTGTGAATGAGCTGCGGGAGAAGGCAAAGAAGGCAGCCCAAAAGGAAGCCGAACTAACGCAACTAAGCAGGAAGAAACGCGAGGAGGGGTTCGGCCGGTTCCCCGAGCCGCTGGAGCTTAAGGTCGGGGATCAGGCAGTAGGGGTTTTTCAGCTCAAGGCCCCCGGCTCCTGAGGAAGACACAGGGCAGGGAGACTCGCGCAAACCATGCGTCCTGAACGCCAAGCCGTTTTCCAGATCAAGAGCTTCCTTGAGTCCCAATCCGAAATGGACCTCGGTGAGCTCACGGCCGTTGCGGAGCAGTACGTGAGGCTGTGCGAGGCGACGAACGCGAGATTGAGGCGCTGTGAGCAGTACCTCCGCGGCGGGATGAGGACCGAGGCCGTCCATCTGGCAGAAGCGGCGCCCCCGGTCCTGGACATGGCCGCGGCCCTGGACTTCTACGGGGTGGAGGCGTGGCGCCAGTTCTGCCGACAGGACAAACGGTTTGTGGTCCCGCCTGCGATAGCCGCCGAAGTCGTGGCGTGGCTCAACGAAGCCTATATCCAGGAAGAGTCGGTCAGCGAACTGCTGGCCGAGTACAGGAAACTGCAACTGGTTCATCGCGGTGCCCTGCCGCAGAAGATATTGCTGCTCAGACGCCTCGCCAAACTCGACAAGGAGAACGCCCCTCACTGGCGGGATGACCTCCGAGAACATGAGGGCGCACGACTGGAAGAGCTGGGCGCCGACATCAGGAGCGCCATTGCCGCTGAGGATCTCAAGGCCATGGAGGCGCTCCAGGCCGAACTGAGCAATCCCGAGTGGCTGAGGAAGCCGAGCGAGAGATTGATAAAGGAGCTGGACACGAACGTTCATCGCGTTCGAGTGAAACAAGCGCACGCAACAGGGAGACAGATCGCACAGGAGGCATGGGACGCCTACGGTGCGCTGGACCATGCCGGCGCGGGGGACGCGCTGCGGCAGTGGCAGTTGCTCGTCCAGGCAGGCTATTTCTCCCCTTCTGCCGACCTGGTGGCCAACATGGAGGAGGTCCGGGAGTGGTTCGACATTGAGCAGAAGAAGCTGGACGAGGAAACGGAGTTCGAGCGCGCGAGCGCCCAACTGACGGATTCTCTGGACCAGGGCCTGCGCAGGGCGGAGCTGGAGCGCCTCCTTTTCGCAGTGCTTAGACACAACAGAGAGGTACCGGCGGTGCTTCGCGCACGGGCGGACCACGCCATCCAGGATGCCAGAGTCGCCGAAGAACGCAAGAAGCGTCTCGTGATCGTGGCGGCCATCATTCTCGTGCTCCTTGTGGCAATCCCGACCTTTCTCATAGCCCGGTCGGCCGTGGCAGAACGCCGGCGCACTCAGTGGGGCCAGCAGATTGACGCCGCCTGCGAGGGCGAAAATTACGAAACAGCAAGCAAGCTGCTTGCGGGGTTGAGGGAGCGCCATCCGCGCATCGGCGCAGAGCCGGCCTTCGAGAAGCGTGAAGGCCGGATTCAGACCGGGCTGGCGGACCACCAGAAGAGGCATGAGAGGTTCGAGGAACTGTTGGCGCAGCTCCAGGACATCCAGCAGGCCGGGTTCCTTCAGGAGGAGCCCTACCTCGAGATCGAGAAGATGGCAGAGGAGCTGACTCGCAGCCCGGAGGAAAGGGGCGACCTGGAGGACTGGCGGATCCTCACCCGGCGTCACGAAGCCCAACTCCAACAGCAGCGCAACAAGAAGTTCGACGTCCGCGTGGACAACGCCCTCGCCGAGTTCGACGCCTTGGACGAGCTCGACCCCGAGGAACAAGCAGACGAGTACATGAAGGCAATAGGCCAGATAGAGAACCAGCTTGATATTGCCAGGGCCATGCCCGACGTCTCCGAACAGGTGCGCATGCGCCTGCCCTCCCTCCAACAGAAGGTGGTCGCGTACCGCGACACCGCGCGAAAGGCCAGGCAAAGGAAGACAGTACGAGAAATGCTGCTGGCAAAGATCGGAACCGGCATTTACGACCTGAACGACTACGAACGCACTCTGCGGGAGTTTGTGACGGAGTTCCCCCATCATGCCCAAACGGCGCTGTTCGAGAGGATTCTGGCTGACTGTGTCCTGGGCAAAGACCTCGAGTGCGGCAGGGACTGGACGGTCGCCTACGACGAGGAGACCGCAAAGAAGTTGGAGGGGTTCTTTGCATCGCCGGATTCCGAGCGGAGCATGTGGCGGCCGTCGCTGGAGTGGCTGCGGGACCAGATAGCGACTGCCCCCAACGTGCAGGAGGTCGTTGATGGCGTGCGCCGGTTCCGCGAGAACCCGCGGTTCTATGAGCTGCGCCTCCTGCTTTACACGGAGCCAACGGCCGCTGAGCCGCTCGTCTACTACTACGTGGATCCCCCCAAAGTGCTCGGCTCTGCCAGCGGCGTGAAAGCCCTGGCTCGCTACTCGATAGACGTGTTCGAGGAGGGCAGCGAACTGGTCACAAAGGAGCTGATGGTCCCGCCGATACCCACGGACCCCCTGGTCACTCTGGCACCGCACTGCAAGTGGTACAGGGACCTGTGCAGAGCCGTCCGCAGGATTGATCCCCCCGACTGCGCGACCCTCCTGCTGCGCAGCCTGGAGGAACTGCGTGCGGACCCCGATGTTGACCCCGTGGTGAAGGCCATCTTCATGCTGGCTTTCCTGGAAGACCTGAAGAAGCTGATGCCCGGCAACACCGAGCGTATTGACGAGTTGATCGATCGCTTCTCGCTCGTCAGCACCAACGTCAGTTGGATGAATCCGCGGCCCGACAACGCTACGCGCGACGCACGACTGGAGATCAAAGACATCCTACAAGACATGACCGAACTGCCTGAGATGGCGTTCGGTACCATCATCATGAACCGCATCCACAGCACGTCCCTGTCCCGGAACCCCCGTT
>DAOVRD010000258.1 GCA_030628375.1 Planctomycetota bacterium | reverse complement strand
CTTGACAAGGCCGAAACGGCCCTACCCGGAAGCCGGAACTCAGGCGAGGGCGCCTGAGCTACAAGGGCACGGCGCGCCGTGCCCCTACTTGACAAGGCCGAAACGGCCCTACCCGGAAGTTCGGTCTTGAAACTCCCCTAGTAGCCTCGCGCGCCGGAGGTGAGGAACCGGGCCAGAGCTGTGTCCAGCCGGTCGCTGGTGCGGACCTTCAGGCAGTCTATCTGGTGCTGCGCGCACGCCTTCTCCACCGCGCGCTGGAACCGACCGAAGGATTCCAGATAGGCTCCGCGCACCTGGCGGGTATCCGCCAGCAGCTCGTTGCCTGACTCCAGTCCTTCGAAGCGCACGTTGCCGTCGAAAGGGAATTCCTCCTCGGCCCGGTCAACTACGTGGACCACGATGACAGAGTGGCCGTCGTAGCGGAAACGCTGCAGCGCGGAGAAGATGTCCTCCAGGGGCGCGATCAGATCGCTGATGAGGATGACGAGGCCGCGTTTGGCGAATCGCCCCGCAACCTGATGGAGCAGTCCCCCGAGGTCGGTCTCGTTGTCCGGGGCGTTCTGTTCCAGCAGGCGGCAGAAGGCGCCCAGGTGGGCAGGACTGGACGCTGGTTGGATCTCGCCCCGTATCCGCGCATCCAGAACGGTCAGTCCGACGGCGTCCTGCTGCATCAGCAGCAGATAGGCGAGGCTGCCCGCCAGCGTAGCCCCATAGTCGTACTTGCTCATCGGGCCGGAGCGGTAGGCCATCGAACCGCTGGCGTCCATGAGGAAATAGGCGCGCACGTTTGTCTCTTCTTCGTAGAGCTTCACGTAGAAGCGGTCCGAGCGCGCCCACAGTTTCCAGTCTATGTGCTTGAGTTCGAAGCCGGGGGTATAGGGGCGGTGCTCGGCGAACTCCACGCTGTGCCCGTGGAAAGGGCTGCGGTGCAGCCCGGCCAGGTAGCCTTCCACGATGTGTCGGGCGCGCAGCTCCAGGCCCGCTATCTTACTCAGCGTCTCTGGGTCCAAGTACTTCCTGTACTCTCTCATCGCCGGACAGCGAGCCCTCCCTGGCTGGAGTGTGTTTGATCAGTTCGGCAACGATCATGTCGGGCGTGACGCCTTCGCTGGCCGCCGTGAAGCTCGTGACCAGCCGGTGACGCATCACCGGCGCGGCCAGGGCTTCCATGTCCTCCGTGCCAACGTAGTGACGGTCGTGCAGGACGGCTCTGGCCTTGGCGCCCAGGATCATGTGTTGACAGGCGCGCGGACCGATGCCCCATCTCACCCATTCCCGGATGAAGGCGGGGACGTCTTCCCCTTCGCTGACTCGCGTCCGGCGGGCCAGCTTCATCGCGTACTGCACCACGTAGTCGGCGACGGGCACCTGGCGCACGATGTGCTGAAGGTGAAGGATCTGTTCCGCCCCCAGAACGGGCCGGGCGGCTTCCGCCTCGTCGGCCGACGTCAACTGCATGACGGCGAATTCTTCATCCCAAGAAGGATACGAGACCAGTATCTTGAACATGAAGCGGTCCTGCTGGGCTTCGGGCAGGGGATAGGTCCCTTCCTGTTCGATGGGGTTCTGGGTGGCCAGCACGAAGAACGGTGCGGGCAGTTCGTAGCGCACGCCGCCCGCCGTGACCTGGTGTTCCTGCATGGCTTCCAGCAGGGCGGCCTGCGTCTTGGGAGGGGTGCGGTTGATCTCGTCGGCCAGCAAGACGTTGGCGAAGACGGGGCCCTTGACGAATCGCACCTCCCGCGCCCCGGTGGTTCGGTTCTCCTCGATGACGTCCGTGCCTGTGATGTCACCGGGCATCAGGTCCGGCGTGAACTGTATGCGCCTGAACGCCAGGGACAGGCACTGGGCCAGGGTTCGCACCATGAGGGTCTTGGCCAGACCCGGGACCCCTTCCAGGATCGCGTGCCCTCCCGCCAGAAGGCAGATCAGCATCTGTTCGATGACCTGATCCTGGCCCACGATCACCTTGGCCATCTCGTCGCGGATCGTGTGGTAGGCCTCCTGTAGCTTCTGGATGGCCACCTGATCCGGCTCAGGCAGTCTGCTCTGGGACGCTTCGGGCATCGGCTTTCTCCTTAACTATGTCATTCCCGGGATGGCACCGTGTGCGCGCCACCGCAAGCGGCAGCCCGGGTGCGTCATCGCTGCAGCACGGGAAGGTTGTTGTAGGGAAGCTGCAGGATCAGAAGGGCGCACGCGGCGCCGTACGCCCTGCCGATGTAGTCGCCGCTCCAGCTCCCGTCCTCGTTCTGTGCTTCCAGCAACCAGTTGCGGATGCCTCTGAAGTACTCCTCCCATTGCCGGCCGCCGCGGAAGTAGACGACCTGGGAAAGGTAGAGGTGCGAGTAGAAGAAATGCGTCCCTCCGGCGCGCGAGGGCGCCACCACGGAGACGTTCTCCGTCGCGTAGCGGAACGCGTTCTCGACCAATTCGTCTTCGTAGAGCCCGGCCGCGTACATGGTGGCCACGGCCGCGCACGTGATCCCCGACCGACTGGGTCCCGCCACGCCGGCCCTGTAGGCTATGCCTCCGTCGGGGTTGGCGGATTGGCGGATGTATCCCAGTGCCCTCTTCACGGTCCCGGACGGGACGGCGATGCCGGCGTTCGCGCAAGCCCTCAACCCCTGCATCTGGGTGATGGTCACGGCGCCCTCGTCTTCGCTCGAGGTGGGAGTGTAGAACCATCCGCCGCGTTCGCTCTGGGTGCGAACCGTCAGACCGACGGCGTTCACAAGGGCCGCCCGAATGCGCCTCTGCAAGGCGGGCTCTCCCTCCGAGCCGTAGACCTGCGCCAGGAACAGCATGGCGAAGCCGTGACCGAACATGGGCCTCCCGGCTTCCTGTCCGCCTATCAGGCCGGTGTCGGCGTCTGCGTGCTGAAGAATGTACTCGACGGCCGCCCGGACATTGGTCGTATGCTTCCCGCTGTAGCAGGTGCTGCCGTTTGCCAGGAGCGCCAGGCCTGCCAGGGCCGTGATGGCGGTGGGGTAGCGTCCTGTCGAACCGTCGCTCAGCCAGCTCCCATCGGGATTCTGCGTTCGGATGAGGAATGAGATGCCCGCCTCTACGGCTTGTTGAGCTTCCGGCGGCAGGTCAAGATCCGCGGACGGACCCCTCTCTTTCTGCGCCTCTGCCGTCGGCCCGTTCGCCCGGGGCCCGAAGCTCAGAACAGCCAGACACAACGCTGACAGAAGGAGTGGCCTCAACCTTGCGCTTCTCCCGGTGCGTGGTCCCCGTCTTGCTGGAGATCGCTCCCCATTCTATCACGCAGGTGTGCGGGGCTTCATGGGAACCCCGGAGCTTCATGGGAACCCTGGGGCCCCGTGTGCCTCTGCATCCGTCCGTGCGGCGTCGGCCGTAATCTCCGTGCCCGGCTGCAGCGCGCGGACGGTGCCGCTCCCTCCTACGATCAGCCGGCCTGCGCTGACGAGCAGGACCGGAGGCCAGAGCCGTTGGGGGCCGTCGAGTTCCACGGCGAAAAGCTCACGGCCCGTCTCGGCGTGCGCGGCGGCGATGCGGAGCCGTCCCGGCTCGGCGGCGCGAAGCAGGTAGAAACGCCCGCACCAGACGGGCGGCCCGACCATCTGCTCTTCGGCCCGCGGCCATTCGTGCTGCCAGAGCAGCGCCCCGTCCGAGATGCGAACCGCCCTCAGCGCAAAGCCGGAGCCCTGGAAGTGAGTCTCCATGCCATAGGGGAACCGGCGCTGCAACTCACGGGCGAACAGGACGTAAAGGATCTCGCCCTGTCGCTCTGCCCAGACGGCTTTGGCGTCGTCCGGGGACATCTCCAGGGAGCGTCCGCCCGTGCGGGGGTCCAGACCCACCGTGCGGCCGTCCATCGTTCGCAGCACGACGAGATCGGGCGCAGCGTAAATGACGTCGTCCACGCCGCCGCCGATGGGCCACTGCGCCATTACCTTCATGAGCTGGAGGTCAACGCTAAGGATGCTTCTGAAGTCGGCCAGGTAGAGGTGGCTGTCAGAGGCCGCTTCAAGGGCCCGGATGAAGTCGCTCTGGGGGAACTGCCAGGTCGCCAGCAGATGTCCGTCCCTCAAGTCGTAGACGAGCAGCCGCTGGCCGCGTGTCGCAGGCACGACCAGGCACAGCTTCGCCCCGGCTATTGCGGCACGGGCGCCTTGCAGTTCGCCGTAGGCGGTGGCGGCGTGTCGGAGGATCTGCTCTCCGCTCACCGGGTCTACGGCGACCGCGTCCCTGTTGGCCACTATCATGCACGCCGCCAGCGGGCCGCAGGTAAAACTGTCCATTGGCAGTTCGCGAAGAGTGGTACTTGGCGGCGGCACGGGCAGGCCTCGCCGCGCGCGCTGCATCAGCTCAAACTGGCCGATCGGCTGCTGCGCTGCGAAGTGCGCCCTCGCGGTTCCGGACCTGTGGCGCCACAGGACTGCGCCACTCCGCGTGTCAATGCCGAACATGCCGGAGGGGAGGGCGACCACCGCGTTGGGCGTCCCCAGGCAGTGAACGGGATAGCCGGCGCCTACGTACCGCGAGGGCCCCCCGCTCGGAGGCCGGCGGGCGCCGCTCCCATCGGGCCCCTGCGGGAGCTGGGCCGTCCATGCGACGCTTCCGTCCTTGACGTCCAGGCATTTCAACTGCCATCCGTCTACCACCAGGGCCTTGTCTTGCAGGAGTGGCGGAGCGCGACCGGCTGGCGGAACGAGGTAACCCGAGGTGGACCAGGCGATGCGGCCGCTGGGCGCGCGTGCAAGTTCGGCCGGGGCCTCCTTTGCCCTTAATGCCTCGACGTAGTGCCGCCCGGGGCCGTCCCCGGCGGCCCCGAGCATCCGCGTGACCTCTTCGGCGGCCTGCTCGGCAGCCGGAGATGCCTTGTCGGCAAGAATGATCGCCGCAAGCGCCCGCCTGGCCACCCCCGACTGGCCGGTCTGCCCCTCCAGCCGGCCAAACCGCAGCGCCGCCGTGTCCCTCGTGAGGGAGAACGGAGCCCAGCGCGCCACCCCCAGCAGGGCGGCTGCGTCCTGCGCTGCCGTCGCCTCGTCTATGACGGCTTGCATCTGGTCTGCCCATTCCTGGGTGAGCTGTTTGTGGCTGCTGCACTCGCGGCGGACGATGTCGGCCAGCTCGGTGAAGAGGCTGGCGGAGCCAAAGGGCCCCTTTCGTTGGAGCATGCCGACCCGACGGCACAGCCGCACGTAGACTTCGGCGGCGTCATGGGCTCTCGGCTCCCGGAGGGCCAGCTTCAGTTCGGCCACCGCAAGCCTGGCTTTCAGGTCAGGATCGGCCGGCGCCAACTGTGCGGCCCGGGCCAGCAGTGCCGTCTCACCGGAGCGGACCGCGAGATCGGCCAGATGGCCGGCCGCCCGCCGCCTGACGTGCGAGACCGTGGCCGCATCCCCCGACCCCTCGGCGAGGGCCAGGGCCTGCTCGATGTCCTGTACCGATCGGGACGCTTTGCCCAGTGCAGCCAGGACTCCGGCGCGTCTGAGCAGAGGTTCGTGCGCTTCAGGGCTGGTGGCGACCTGCATCTCAGCGATCGCCAGTGCCTGTTCGGCGGGAGGGCACAGGACCAGTCTCTCGGGCGAGGAGATGACCAGAGCATCGCCCAGCAGGAGCAGATTGCCGCCCCCTTCGGCGCCTGCCGGCCAGGGCAGCAGTCCCTGGTCTTCGCCCGTGTGCGCTTCCACGCGGCGCAGGCCGCCCCGCTCCGGGATCAGAACGGCATCCTGTGCGAGGGCGCCCACGCCCACGGCGGGGCGGGCCAGCCTGGTCTCCCACACGACGCCGCCCGTGGTCGCGTCGAGGCAGGTCACGTCCGCGTGCTGAACGTAAGCGTAGCCATCCTTGTGGCCCAGCAGGGCCGTCCCGTTGGGGAAACGCGTCTGCCAGATGGGCGCACCCGTCAACAGTGAGAGCGCCACCAGGCCGCGGCTGTCCATCGGGGCGAGGAGGCAGCGCCCGTCTTTGATTATCGGCTGCCGGGGCACCCATGAACTGCTCGGCACGTCAATTCGCTGCCCCATGCGGTGAATCCACTCTGCCGAACGCGGATAGGGGCTGACCCACAGCAGGTCGCCGTTGTGAGCGTTGTAGGCGCAGACGACTCCCTGGCCGGTCG
>DAOVRD010000123.1 GCA_030628375.1 Planctomycetota bacterium | reverse complement strand
TGGTGATGTAATCGGTCCATCGGATCGCGGCGCACGCGCCGACGCTGGCCGCTTCCTGTCCGACCGACAGGTGCGTGGGCCCGCGATAGCGGAAGCCCATCTCCCGCAGGGGCTCGAAGGACTGCATGCGGACGGCGACGATCATCTCCTCGAAGGCGCGGATGCTCATCATCCACTCGACCATGTCGAGGGCATCTGCGGCAGTCAAGGTCCCTGCGTCGAGTTCGTCTTTGAGGCTCCGACGATACTGGAAGGCCGGGATCTTGCGGAATACAAGCTCGGTCGGCTCGAACTGAGGGAGAACGGATATCTCACGAACCACAACCTTACCTCCAGAAGTGGCGGCCAGGGATGACGCGAAGGTGAGCCCAGCGCCCGGGCACGTCGAGCAGCGAGTTCGCGGGGCACCCCGTACGCTGGACGTGCTTCTTATAGCTGACGGCAGGTGGCAATGCAAACGCGGCGGCGCGGGCGGCGTCAAGCGCCCTTTCTCTTGCGCCGCTCCAGCAGGGGCTTTTCGCCCCGCACCACGTCCCGCCCCACCACGTAAGTGTACCCCTTGGGCAAGGACGGCAGGTTGAACATAGGATCCAGCATCAGCTTCTCTATCACTGCACGCAGACCGCGCGCGCCGGTGTTCTTTTCGAGAGCGGCGTTCGCAATGGAGCGCAGGCCCTGTTTGGTGAACTCGAGCCGTGCGCCCTCGAACTCGAAGTACTTCTGGTACTGCTTGACCAGCGCGTTCCTGGGCTCCACCAGTATCCGCATCAGGTCGTCCTCGGACAGCGGCATCAGCGGGGCCACGACGGGCAGGCGCCCGACCATCTCCGGTATGAGTCCGAACTTGATCAGGTCGTCGTCGGTGACCTGCTCCAGCAGTCTGTCGCGGCTACTCTCTTCCTGGCCAGCCCCTTCCCTGGCGAAGCCGATGCTCTGCTGGTTGGTCCGTTGGGCCACCAGGTCTTCGATGCCCGTGAACGTGCCGCCGCAGATGAAGAGCATGCGGCTGGTGTCGATCTGGATGTACTTCTCCTCCGGGTGCTTCCTGCCGCCATGAGGCGGCACATTGGCCACGGCGCCCTCCAGTATCTTCAGCAGCGCCTGCTGGACGCCTTCGCCCCCGACGTCCCGAGTGATGCTCACGTTGTGGTAGGTCTTGCCTACCTTATCTATCTCGTCTATGTAGACGATCCCCTGCTCGGCGCGCTCAACGTCGAAGTCCGCCGCCTGGATCAGCTTCAGCAGAACGTTCTCGACGTCTTCGCCGACGTACCCGGCTTCGGTGACGGTGGTGGCGTCGGCGATCGCAAAGGGCACGTCGAGTATCTTGGCCAGCACGCGCGCCATGAGCGTCTTGCCACAGCCGGAAGGCCCGATCAGCAACACGTTGCTCTTGTCCAGCTCAACGTCGTCAACGTCGGCGTGCAACAGGCGTTTGTAGTGGTTGTGCACGGCGACGGCGACGGTCTTCTTGGCCTGCTCCTGGCCGACGACGTACTCGTCGAGCTTGTCCTTGATCTCCGACGGCAGAGGCACCCGCAGGACACCCGCGGCGCGCCGGGGGCGCACCACGTCCTGCTTGATGATGGAATAGCAGAGCTCGACGCAATCGGCACAGATGAAGGTGTTCTGTCCGCCCTGGATGAGCTTCTGGCCGGAATCATAGCTCTTCCCGCAGAAAGAACAGGCTTCTCGATGACCTTCGCGGCCATATGCCATTTATGCCTCTCGTTCCGCAAGTTAGCAGTCGGCGTGCCGGCCGATGCGGGCCCTACTCCGACAGCGCCGACGTCAACACCTCGTCAACCAGGCCGTACTCTTTCGCATCCTCGGCCGACATGTAGAACTCGTGGTCCGCGTCCTTCTCGATGCGCTCCAGGGGCTGGCCGGTGTGCTTGGCAAGGATATCGTTCATCCACTGCTTCAGTTTGACCATCTCCTCGGCGTGAATGCTGATCTCGGCCGCCGTCCCCTCTTCCAGAGACGTCCACGGCTGATGGAGCATGACGCGAGCGTGCGGCAGGGCGTATCGCTTGCCCGCCGCCCCGCCGGCCAGAAGCACAGCGGCCATGCTGAGCGCGTGCCCCACCACGTACGTCGCCACGTCGCACTGCACCAACTGCATCGTGTCGTAAATGGCCAGCCCGCTCGTTATCATCCCGCCGTTGCAGTGTATGTACAGGCTGATGTCCTCCTTCTTGCCCTCGCTCTGCAGGAACAGCATCTGCGCCACGGTCAGGGTCGCCACCACGTCGTTGATGACGCTCCCGATGAAGATGATGCGGCTCTCCAGCAGCCGCGAGAATATGTCGTAGGCCCTTTCGCCGTAGCTGGTCTTCTTGATAACGGTGGGGACGAACGTGCTGCCGTACGTCTGCGCGGCCGCGCTTGCCTCAGTGAGCCAGTCCATGTAAGAATCCGATCTATCCATTGCCGACTCCGCTTCTGTCGCCGACTCCACTTCGGTCGCCGACTCCGCTCCGGTCGCTACTGCCCTTCCGCAAGCGCCTGGTCAGAGTCCTCAACGGCTTCCTGGTCCTCTTCGGCCTCCTGGCGGCCGTAGCGCTTTGCGAACTCGTCCGGCGGGACGTCTTTGACCTGCGCGTTCTCCATCAGGAAGTCCAGCGTCTTGCCCTCCCGCATGTCATTGCGCAGAGTCCGGACCACGCCGCGCTTTTCCATGTAGGCCTTGGCCTTCTCCTCGCGCCAGCCCTGTCGGGCCGCAAAGGAGCCAATCTGACTGTCCACTTCCGACTCGGTGACCAGTATGCGTTCCTTTTCAGCTACTTTACGCAGCAGGAAGCTGGCTTTCAACCGACGGACGACTGCCTCGCGCGTCTGGTCGGAGCTTTCGGCGGCCCTCCTCTCGGCCTCCTGACGCGGCACGCCCTGGCGCAGCGCACTCACGAGCACCCGCGCCCGTTCCTCTTCGGCGGCCCGCTCGACCAGGCTGGGCGGCAGCTCGCACTCGACGTTCTCCAGCAGCCGGCGCACCAGCATCTGCCGTGCAATCTCGTCCCGGCGGCGCGAAACGGCGCTCCCCAGCCTCTCTCGCACCAGGGGCTCGATCTCCTGCGCCGAACCCAGACCGATCTTGCGCGCCAGCTCGTCGTCCAGCTCGGGCACCTTTCGCCGCATCACGCGCTCCAGGCCAAGCCGCAGCTTGACCTTCTGCCCGGCCAGCGGCTCCAACGCCGGCCGACCGGCCGCCTCCTCTTCGAGCACCTCAGCGTCCAGCTCCAGCTCCTGGCCGACCTTCGCCCCGACCAGCGCCGCCTTCACGCCCTCCACCGCGAACGGCCCGACCCTCTCCGCCCGCGGATAGAATCCTATCTTCTCCGTCCAGTCGCCCCCTTCCGCCAGGCTCACCTGGGCCTCCACGTAGTCGTCCCAGTCAATGCCGGCGCCCCCCACCTCCTGCCAGGTGGCAAACTGCTGAGCGAACCGGTCCAACTCTCCTTGAAGCAACTCATCGGTGACCTCCAGCGCCGGCGCGTCCACCTGCAGGCCCTTGTATTGCGCCTCTTTCAACTCCACTTCGGGCAGCACTTCGCACTTGAACTCGACCTGCAGCGGCTGGCCCGGCTCCCATTTGAAGTTCTCCAGGTCCGGGCCTTCCGTCTGTTCGATGACCGTCAGGTCGTGCTCATCCACTGCCTCGTCATACGCCTCGCCGACCACTGACGCAATCAGATCGCTTCTGAGAGAACTCCCCATGCGCTGTTCCACCAGCCCCGTCGGCGCGCGGCCGCGGCGGAAGCCCGCAAGCTTCACTTCCGACCGCAGCGAATCGAGTTCCTCCTGGTAGCGCTCCCTCAAGTAGTCGGCGTCCGCCTCTACGCGAATGACGCACTCGTGCGGACCGTTCCGCTCGACGGTCACAGTGGGGCGCGGCTCTTCGGACTCCTGCTCCGTCGGCTGGTCGGACGCGTCCTCTGCCGTCTTCTCTTCGGACTCGGACATCAATTGGACCCGGGCCAGGCGTGCTGAGGAATTGGACTGCGCTGACATGAAAACGAGGGACCAAGAGTCCCTCTAACGGAAAGGGTACCCGAAGGGCCGACGAGAAGTCAAGTCGCACGTTCAGACGACACACGGCCCAGAGCCCGCCGAAAGGCCGTCTGAGGCGCCTGGCCGGCCTCTGCCCCTCCGCGGCCGCCCCGCGCAGGCGGACGCCGCCGGAGCCCGATCCTCCGACGCAGAAGGACCTTACGCACGCCTGCCGGGCCCTTTGCATCGGAGGCGGCGAGCCGATAGAATCCGTGCTCAAAATCTGCCGCCTCCAGCACGAGGGAGTGCCAGATGTCCGATCAATTCCCGATTGGCCAGGCGTTGAACGCCCTGCCGCTGCTGAGCGACGCCGAGACGCGCAGCATCTGCGCAGAGAACCCCAAGGGAGAGAAAGGCGCCGGCGCCACCGCCAGGAACCGTCTCGGCGTGGGATGGAAGGGCCGGCCCTGCATCACGCTGTCCAAGGCGGAGACGGTCACGCTGGCGGAGATGGCCGGCCCGGGCGTGGTCCAGCACATCTGGATCACCGTCAAGGACTCCGGGCCGCGCGGGTGCACGGTGCTGCGCGACCTGGTGCTGCGCTTCTACTGGGACGGCGAGTCCGATCCATCCGTCGAGGTCCCGCTGGGCGACTTCTTCGCCAACGGCCACGCGATGCGGTGCGACATAGACTCGCTGCCGGTCTGCGTCAACCCCAGCGGCGGGATGAACTGCTACTGGCCGATGCCGTTCGCCCGGTCCGCCCGCATCACGGTGACCAACGAACACGGCGAGGACATCGGCGGTTTCTTCTATCAGATCACCTACTCCCTGACGCCCGTGGCGGAGGCCGCCGCCCGGTTCCACGCCCAGTGGCGGCGCGAGAACCCCGTCACCTATCACAAGGAATACACCGTCCTGGACGGCGTGCAGGGACGGGGCCACTACGTGGGCACATACCTTGCGTGGACGCAGCTTTCCAGCGGCTGGTGGGGCGAGGGGGAGATCAAGTTCTACATTGACGGCGACGACCCGCATCCCACCATCTGCGGCACCGGCACGGAGGACTACGTGGGCGGGGCGTGGTGTTTCGCCGACCGGACCTACTCGAAGGCGTTCCTTGGCTACCCGCTTCGTTACGCGGAGGCGGGACAGATCATCAAGCACGGCCTGTACCGCTGGCACGTGCCGGACCCCGTCCGGTTCAAGAGCGACCTGCGCGTGACGATTCAGGACCTGGGTTTCACCCCGCAGCCGACCGGCTACGAGCCTTTGAGGGACGACATCAGTTCGGTGGCGTATTGGTACCAGGCGGAGCCGCACGCGCCGTTCCCGGAGCTTCCCGAGGCCAGCTTCCGCTGGCCGCGGTGAGCCGGCGAAGGCGGGCAGTTCCGCCCGCCAGCAGACCGGCGGGTAAGAGTTTCGGCCCCTTGGCCGGTGTGGCCTTGACCCCGCGAGGACTTGAGGCTAGCATGTACTTTCTTGGTCATCCGCGCCAGGACCGACACGAGCGGCACTATGAACCACCTTATCCAGAGCAAGCTTGAGGACATAAGCACGGTGTGCGCAAAGCACCGCGTGCGCCGGCTCGATCTTTTCGGGTCGGCCGCCTCGGCCGACGAGTCCGCGGCGTCGGACGGCGACGTGGACTTCCTGGTCGATTTCCTGCCGCTGCAAGCCGGCGAACATGCGGACGCGTACTTCGGCCTGCTCGAAGCACTGGAGGAGCTGCTCGACCGGCGCGTGGACCTGGTCATGGCCCGTGCGATCAAGAACCCCTATTTCCTGGAAGCGATCAGGAGCTGCCGGACGGTCGTCTATGCGGCTTGACTCGAAGAAACACCTGGAGGACATGCGCGGGGCGGCGGAGCTTATCCGGCGCTTCACACAAGACGAATCGTTGGAGTCCTACCGCTCTGAGGCGTTGCTGCGGTCGGGCGTCGAGCGGCAGTTCGAGATCATCGGGGAAGCCCTTAGCCGACTGGCACGGACAGATCCTGCCGCTGCATCACGCATAACCCACAGCAAGCGCATCATCGCGTTCCGCAATATCCTGATCCACGGTTACGACGTCGTGGACGAGGAAGTAGTCTGGGATGTGGTGCAGAAGGACCTTCCAATCCTCCTGCGCGAGGTGGTGGGGCTCCTGGGCGAGCCCGGCGGGCGAACGTAGCAGGCCAGACCTGACGAGCGGGACGAACCGAACGTGATTCCAACATCACCGCCAAACGCCCGCCGTCGCGGGCCCAGATGCTTAACGACGCCATCGCAGAGACCCACGAGCAGCGGTCCGACCTGCCGGGAAAGGTGGAGATGCAAATGACGGACTACGCACAGTTCTGGAAACCGTACGCCGGCGCGGTCTCGCTCACTTTCGACGACGGGCTGGCCTGCCAGCTCCAGAAGGCCATCCCAGTGATGGACGGCGCGGGCGTGCGCGGCACCTTCTACCTGTCCCCCAGGGGGCGGGATTGGGAGCAGAGACTGAAGCCGTGGGCCGAGGTGGCGCGCTCCGGCCACGAACTCGGCAACCATTCCATGAGCCACACGTGCTCCGCCAACTTCACAGGCGGCGCGGGCGGCCTGGAGAGCAAGACCGTCGAGGAGATAGAGGCCGACGTGCTCGCCGCCCAGAACCGGCTCGCACAACTGGCGCCGCATCAGGAGGACTGGACCTTCGCCTATCCCTGCTACCAGACGGACGTCGGCCGGGGCGCCTCTCGCCAGAGCTACGTGCCGGTGGTGGCCCGGCACTTCGTGGCGGGGCGGGGCGGGGGCGAGTACGGATTCGCCAACTGTCCGGATGCCGTGGACCTGGCGTGCGTGTGGGCCATAGCCGTGGAGCGAATGAGCGGTTTCGAAATGATCGGCCTGGTCGAGGAACTCACCGCGCAGGGACGCTGGGTGGTGCTGGCGTTCCACGAGCTGGACGGCGCCCGGCTGACGGTCGGCAGCCACGAGTTCAAGATGCTGATTGGCTATCTGCGCCGGCGCTCGGATGCCATCTGGACCGCCCCGCTGGGCGAAGTCGCCCGCAAGATAGCCCACTTCCAGGCCACCGAACCCCAGCGCCTCAGTGGGTAGCAGCCCGTTGAAAAACAAACAGCTTCCGAAATACTCAATAACTGAGCGCTCCAGACTGCCTTGTAGCTCAGGCGCCCTCGCCTGAGTTCCAGCTCAGGCGCCTCTTGGCCGTCGAAGCCTCGGCGAAGTAGGCTCGCCTGAGTTCCGGCCATTCCCATCCGCCGCAGCCGAGGGCGGCTGCGCTACATTACGAGCCGGGCCTCCGTCGCTGCTGTCGGAGCTTTGGAGCCTGCGAGGGGGGCTGAGCCACATTTTTCAACGGCCTGCCAGGGGATGCGTCGCAGCCTCGGAGTGTGGAGCACGGTCCCGCCACAACCGAGCCCTCGTCGCCCGGGCCGCCAGGGCGTCTGCGGCCGCTACACCAGCAAAGGCAACTCAGTCGGCTTTCTACGCAGGGCTACCAGGGAGTATGAAGGAGACTTCCCCCGGCGAGTGACTGGCGGAGCAGCGTCCTCCTGAGAAGTTCGGGAAGGCTTATGGCCCGAGTATCCCAGAAGCTAACGGGGCACGGCGTCCATGAGCACAGGGCGTGCTGTGCAAAGCGACAGAAGGCGCTCATTTCGCAGAGCTCAGCACGTCGCCCCGCCGGGGAATTGTCCGACGCAGCGACTCGGTCCTGCCCCTCCGTTCTCGCACAACGTCACGGAACCCGAAAGGAGTGCCGGACGCACTGAAGGCCGGCGTCCCGATAAGAGACAGATTAGGGGGCCGGTCAAGGATCTCAAGATGGAGATGCGGCCCAGACGTGTTACCTGAGTTGCCGACCTCCGCGAGACGCTGTCCGCTCTGCACCGGCTCTCCCGTCCTAACACGCAGGCTTCCTTCGCGCAGATGAGCCATAAGCAGATAGCGACGCTCACCCAGAGCAACCAGTACGTAGTTGCCCACGAATTGCGCCGGATTGTGGGGTGGCTTCGTCGAGTATGGGGCAGTTCCAGGAGTGGGAACAATATCAGGCTATCCCCCTTCGCAGTCAACCACGAGTCCATCCGCCGGTGCCAGTAACGGCTGCCCGAATGCGGCGAACGCCTGACAAGGCAACTTCGCGTCTGCCGGGCTCTCGTGAAGGGATAGGTCCTGCTCGGCGACGAAGTCGAACCCAAACTGCCCACCAAGGCAGTGTGATACTGCTCGTGCGTTGGCAGTGAACCACTTGCCACCAAACGGAAAGCGCACGTACAGCGTTCGGCAAGGCTGCAGGCTGACTCGACACGCGGACCGGTAGGGTCCGCCCGCCCCACCAGAAAGCCGGATCTGCACGGACACCGAACGCGGCGGTTCGGGAGTTAGACAGCGGTCCGTCACCCAAGCCGCGAACTGGTCTGTGTGGCGGATCCTCAGCGGGAATGAGTTGCTCTGGTTCTTCCCGGAAAGCACACGCCGGATTCTGCCGGATTGGGCATTCAGGCTAATACCGATCTTCTCCACATACAGGGGTCTTCTGCCGAGATTGCCAAGACGAACGAGGAAGGCCCACCGGGGTCGCACTCTGTCGCTGGCCCAGTATACTGCACGTGGCACAGTCCATATCTGCACTCGGTTCGCCAACCTTGCAGACCCCCAGGCAAGGCCTTTTCGTGGCTGCCCAGTTTGCGAATCCATGCAGCCAGTAGAGGCATACTATGGACTGCTTTCTCAGTTGTCAACGGCTGCCAGCGTGACGGCGCGATGCGCGGCGGTGTCATTCCTGGCGGGGCCGCCGGACTGCGCGGACCTGCCGCCGGTGCGGACCTGCCAGCAGCACCGGCTTTCACGTCGTCCGGAACACGAGCTCCCGCAGCGGTTCTCCCTGCGCCCGGTCTTTGACACCCAGCAATTCTACGCCGATCACCTTGCCGTCCTTGTCATAGTCGAGGATCACTCCGGGCTGCACTTCCTCGGACTCGACGATGGCGTCCTCATTCAAGCGCAGGTACAGCGCATCGCCCTTCTCGTCCAACTTCAGCTTCATGGCACCATCCCCTTCATCTTCCTGTCGAAGAAAGCAGTGACCACCCGCCAGGGCTCAACGGTGGTGTTCACCACCACCCTCAGCACTCGCCCCTGGCGCTCGGGGATGCGCAGGAGGAAGTGACGTGTGCCCTCTTCTGGCTCCTCCGATCGCTCGGGGCGTTCTATAGCACGCAGCACCCATTCCCGCTCGAGGCGCCGCTCATCAAGGATATCCTCGGCATGCTGAGTGAACTCGACTTCCATCGTGCCTTCCCAAGCCGCCTGAGCTTCAAGCCATTATTCCTCGATCCGCTGCCGTAGTCAAGCCGACACGGGTAGCCTTGGGCACAACCAGCCATTTCTGCGGCCCGTAAGGCCCTTACGGGTCCCGAGCGCCCTCATCGGACACAGGCCGACAGCGGAACGAATACAATGGTGAAGGCCCCCGCGCGGGCTGATGACTTAACAGGCGACAAGTCAACCCGGCCAAAGGGGGCCGAACGGCAGTTGCCAGTTACCAGTTTCGAGTTGGGAGGATTGACCTTATGGCGTTGAGTAAACAGACACTGGCGAATCGGCGGAACGGACGGCTCGGCGGGGTGAAGACGCCCCAGGGCAAGGCGGTCTCGCGACTCAACGCCCGTACACACAGCATCCTGGCCTCCGCCCTCACCCTTCACGACCACAAACGGCTCAGGCTCACCCTCGCGCAGTTCTTCGAGGAACTCCAGCCGGTCGGCGCCGTCGAGACGGCACTGGTCGAGAAGGTCGCCCTCACGTACCTGCGGCTCCAGCGCTGCGCGGCCGCCGAAGCCGAATACCACCACGCCTGCCTCATGCCGGACCTGAGGCGCCGCGAGGACGAGGAGGCGCCCATCCTCAGACCGAACGCACTGGGCACCTACAGCGACTTCAAGCCCCAGCATTTCGAGAAGATCGTCACGCTCGTCAGCCGCTACGACGCGTCGCTGACCAGCCAGTTCCTGAAGCTGCTGCACGAACTGGAACGCCGACAGGCCATGCGCGGGGACGAGGAGGTGAAGCCGCCGGCTGCGGCGAATGGGAATGGCCGGAACTCAGGCGAGGGCGCCTGAGCTACATGCGGGCCTCGCGAGACATGCCAGAACGAAACGAACCCATTTCGTCACAACTTGCTTCGCTTCATCGAGTTGTGACAGAAAAGCCGGGGCGGTGGACACCTGGTCTTCAAGACTTTGCCGCGGGGTCAGCGCCCCGTCCATTCTCCGAGCGTCCGGCCCGGGCCGGGCCTCAGGCGAGGGCGCCTGAGCTACACAAGAGTGCCCGCGAATGTAGCGCAGCCGCCCCCTGGGCTCCATAGCTCCGGTAGGAGCGACGGAGGCCCGGCTGCGTCAGTTCCCTCAGCCGGGCCTCCTTGCCCACCGGCGCCCGGCAACCGGGAACCCGCGACGCAGCGGGGGTCCGACCGGCCGCGCCGCGAAGGGAGCCCTTGCAACGAGGCCGCGGCGGCGCGATAATTGAACGTTTGGACAGGCCTCCGCCGCAGCCGGGAGCGGCGGCCCGAGGAAGAGAGCGAGGAGATGCGCGGGATGGATAGCCAGGATCACAAATCAGACCGCTGGCGCAGCACCACCATCGTGTCGGTTCGGTCGGGCTCGCAGGTGGCTGTGGGCGGTGACGGCCAGGTGACGGTGAACGACGTGATCGTGAAGGCGTCGGCCGCCAAGATACAGCGGCTGCACCAGGACCAGGTGATCGTGGGATTCGCGGGGGCGGCGGGCGACGCCTTCAGCCTGCTGGATCGCTTCAGCAGCAAGCTGGAGAGCTTCCAGGGGAACCTCCTGCGCGCCGCGATCGAACTGGCCAAGGAATGGCGCACCGACAGGGCGCTGCGGCCCCTGCAGAGCCTGCTGCTGGCCGTGGACAGGGACCACAGCCTGCTCATAAGCGGCCAGGGCGAGGTGATCGAGGCCGACGACGGGGTGATCGGGATCGGCTCCGGGGGCCCCATTGCCACTGCGGCCGCGCGGGCCCTGATGCGCAACACCGATCTGAAGCCGGCGGAGATCGTCCGGAAGTCCCTCGAAATAGCGGCGGAGATATGCGTCTACACCAACAGCCAGATACGGGTCGAGACGCTGTCATGAAGGGGCTGACGCCCCGCGTGATCGTCCAGCTACTCGACCAGTACGTAATCGGCCAGGA
>DAOVRD010000062.1 GCA_030628375.1 Planctomycetota bacterium | reverse complement strand
GCCAACAGCACAATCGCCAGCGGACTTCTCAATCTAGACATCACCTGCACCTCCTTTGCTGGGGTGCCAGCGTCCTCAAAGTATCTGATGGCATCACTTCCCGATCGCGCGACCGGTGCATTCGGCCTGCGCGAAGAATGCGGACTGTGAGCCGGGCCGGGCCGGCCTGAACTGCCGGCGGACAGAATCGAGAACTCGCCACGGCCAGGACTCGGCAGGGAAAAGCGATGTGACCACGAGGAAGGAGCGAACGCCGAAGAGGATGCCCGCAGCGCCGTTCGGTAACGCGATTGCGAGCCCCCCAGACGGCGCACGCGACCAGGCAGAGAGACCTCGGCCCCGGTCAGGCACCGGTCAGAGGCACGACGGAGAATGACATCCTTCGTGTGGAATACGAATCTGAGCGCGCCAGGCCGCAGGTACATAGAAACACCGCCCTAGGCTTCCCCTCAGAGCGGTGCAAAGCCCGACTCGCCGGTCGGGCACTGCCCTCACCTGTACCTTAGCATCAGAAAGGTCCCGCCGGCAACGGCCCCCTCGCATGGACTACTGCCTGACCCGCCTTGCCGACGATCGTCCATCGAAAATTCCCTTTTACCACAAAGAGACCCCCATTGCAACCCCCCATTACAGAAAAAAAGAACGGCCAGCGGCTCACATCTGCCGGCCTGTTGCCGCCGTCCCGTCCTGCTCGTCGCCGCAGGGCGATCAGTTCCCGCGGCCGCCTTGCACACCCATCACGTGAACGCTGTCTGGTCCTCGTCCCATTCGGCAGGGATGGAGATGCGGAACGCGGCGCCCTGCCCCGGCTCAGATTTGACTTCGACGCGCCCGTGGTGCTCTTCGACAACCTTCCTGACCAATGCCAGCCCGAGGCCGGTGCCGCGGCTGCCCTTGGTTGTAAAGAACGCTTCGAACAAACGCGCTTTGGCCTCGGCCGGTATCCCCGGCCCGTCATCCTCGACCGTCAGCTCAAGCTGCTTGCTGCTTCTATTCAGACCGGCCTTCACCTTGACGTGGCTGCCTTCGGGACAGGCCTCGATGGCGTTGGTCAACAGATTCAGCACTACGCGCTTCAAACCCGCGCGATCAACCGACGCAATGAGGGCCTCTCCCTCAACGACCAGCGACGTCTCGATCCCCTTCTGCGCAGCGGACTCCTGCACCATCTGCACAGTATCGTCGAGCAGCTCGCCGATGTCCGTCGGCTCACGGCGCAGTCTGCTCCTTCTACAATACGCAAGCATGTCCCTCACCAGCTCGGACATGAAATCGGTGTTGCGCTTGACCATCTGCCAGCCCTTGGCGATCTTCTCCGCCTGTTGCTTCTGCACGCCAAGGTCAAGAATGTATGCTCCCCCCTGCAGGCCGTTCAGCACGTTCTTAATGCAGTGAGCGATGCTGGAGACGGCTTCCCCGACCGCAGCCAGGCGTTGCTGAGCTACCACCTCGCGGTGCAAACGCGAGTTCTCGGCCGCCACGGCCACCTGCCCGGCGATGGTAGCCAGAAGCTCCAGGTCATCCAACTTGAACGGAATGCCGCGCCTGGTCGTGTCCACCTGGATGGCGCCCAGCGTTCTCGAACCCACCACCAGGGGACAGCACATCATGGAGTGCAGGTCCTGGGCCACGATGCTCTCGGCTATGCCAAGCTTCTGGTGAGAGCCGACGTCCGCGGCCAGGAACACCTTGCGCTGGCTGGTGACCATTTCGAAGAGCGTCCGAGACATGCCGACCTGCGCCTTGTCGCTTCCGGCACGTGCGACCGACAAGGACAGGTCGCCCTGGTCCTCGTCAAAGCCCGTCAGGATCGCATGCGCGTGATCGGCCTGCCCGTAAATCCTTAACAACTGCCCCAGCATCAGTTCGACGAGCTGCCTGGTCTCCAGCGTCCCGCAAGACCCCTCGGACACCTCCTTCAGGACTTCCAGCCGGGCTCGGAGCGTGGCGGCCGACGAGGCGTCATCTTCCCGTTCGGCCGTGGCCGCCTTGTCCAGGTCAACAGCATCAATGATTGTGGGTATGGTCTCCTCCAGCGGCGGGCCCTCCGGGAGCGATACCTCCTCGCCCAGCAGGAAGGTCAGTTCGCAATCGCCCAGAGTGATCCGGTCGCCGTCGTCAAGCCTGGCCTTGTTGATCCGGGTGCCGTTCAGGATGGTCCCGTTCGCGCCGCCCAGATCCTCTATGTAATAGGCGTCCCCGACGCGCGTTATCCTGGCGTGCCGCCTGGACACCTGCGGCCTGGAAATCATCACGTCGCAGTCCACACCGCGCCCAACGAGGGCGGATTCCCCGAGCGGGAATTCACGCTGCTCCACCTCGCCGCTCACGACCACAAGCTTCGCCATGCTATCCTCTGCTGGGCCACTTCAGACTGGAATGATACCAGATGCCGGCACCCGGTCAAGGGGCGCTCCGGGAGCGCGGTGCAGAGTATTGCGTGGTGATTCGGTTTCGACGGGGTTGACGCTGCCTTCGACGGAAGCAGCCAGAGGGCGACCGGAGCAAGAGCAGCGCCAGAAGCGCGTGGCGCCGCTCCCGCCGACCCACGAGGGACGAACTGCTGCGGTGATCTGGGCCGGGGCCCCTTACTGCCCTCTTTACGCCCGGTTATTCGCCCATGTGGGCCGGCAAATGCGGAATTCCAGGGCGGCACGTGCCTCTGGGGTGGCCCTCCGCTTGACGCCGTCTGCGCTCCCAGATACGCTGGGCGCCGCTCAGCACGATGCCCCCGTGACCAGCGCAACTGGAGGTCTACGTGAACAACACGCTGTCGCGCGACGTTCAGATGCAGTTCATGCGGCCCGCGCAGCTCGAGGCGGCCATTCGCAAGTTCCCCGCGGTCTACGTGCCGTTCGGCTTGATCGAATGGCACGGCCGACACCTGCCTCTGGGCAACGACGCCCTCAAGGCGCACGCCATACTCGTCAAGTGCGCCGAGCAGTACGGCGGCGTGGTCTACCCGCCCCAGTGGCTGCACGCTGGCTTCAACCTCGACCACCTGGTGCCCGTCTACACCGAACTGTTCACACGGCTCAAGAAGACGGGGTTCCGCGTGATCATCGGCGTCTCCGGACACAACGTCAAGGAACAGATCACGATGATCGAGGAGGCCCTCGAACCCGTGACGGCCGACGGAACCTGCACGGGCATAGGGCTGTGGGAAGTCACGCTGAGCAGGGGCGACGAGTCCAACACCGACCACGCAGCGAAGTGGGAAACGTCGAACATGATGTTCTTCTACCCGGACAGGGTGGACGTGTCGGAGTTGGGCGAGGGGCCGATCAAGTTCGACATGAAGCCGCCGCACGGCATAGGCGGACTGGACCCGCGCGAGCACGCCTCCGCTGAGGTCGGCCGCAGGAACGTCGAGCTGGCGGCCACGGCCATCGGGGAAAAGGCCAGGGAGCTTCTGGAATCGCTGGCGCCGGAGCATCGCGAGTTCAACTTGCCGGCCATCGCGCCCGAGCATTGGTGGATGGTGTGAGCCCGGCCGAAGGAACGGCCGACAGGAGCAGACGACATGCCTGAGCAAGTCGGCGTCGGAGTGGTGGGTGTGGGCGTCTTCGGACAGCTCCATGCCCGCGTCTGCAACGAGCTGGCCGAGACCCGACTCGTCGCCGCGTGGAGCCGCAGCGACAGGAGCCTCGAACCCATCCGCGACCTCTACGGCGTCTACACGACCACCGACATCAACGAACTGGTCGCCCGGCCCGATCTTGATGCCGTCATCGTCTGCACACCCGACCACGCCCATGCCGAGCCGGTGGTCGCCGCGGCGCAGGCCGGGAAGCACGTCTTCGTGGAGAAACCGATGGCGACCTCCGTGGCCGACTGCGACCAGATGATCCATGCCGCGCGCGCAGGTGGCGTGAAGTTCATGGTGGGCCACATCCTGCGGTTCGATCCGCGATACTGGCAGGCCCACGAACGGATCGTGAGCGGCGGGATCGGGAAGCTCGTCCACATGTACGCCCGCCGCAACAACCCGCGCCGCGCGTGCGAACGCGCCTTCGGCCGCACCACTCCGGTGTTCTGGCTCGGCTCTCACGACATTGACATGTTCCTGTGGTGCGCCGGCTCCGAAGCGAAGGCCGTCTACGCGCAGCAGAACACGCAGCTCCTTAGCGACGAAGAGGGTCCGGACTCGGTGCTGGCCGTTATCACGTTCGCCAATGGCATCATCGCCGCGCTCCAGACGAGTTGGATACTGCCGGACGGCATGCCGTCGGACCTGGACGCAGCCTTCGAGGCCGTGGGGACCGAGGGCTGCATCAAGTTGGACGCCTCCCTCGACGGCCTGAGCGTCTACGGGCCGGCAGGCATCGAGTATCCGCGATCCATGTACGGCGCGGCGGTCAAGGAGAGCGTCACGGGCGTCCTCTGCCACGAGGTGCGCCATTTCGCACGCTGCGTCATCGAGGATACGGAGCCCCTGGTATCCCCGGAGGAGGGACGCGAGGTCGTGCGCGTGGCCTGCGCGATGCACCGGTCCGCGTCCACCGGCTCGGTCATCCAGCTAACCGCCCAGCAAACCCAGCCCGGCTATTCGTAACGGCCCAGCTCTCCGGCGACTTTGTAGGCAGCAACAATGTTCTCTGTGGGGCTGTTGTCCTGGATTTGGTGGGTGGGGGCAAAGCAGTAACCGCCGCCTGGCATCATGGTCTCGAGGATCTCACGGCAGTAGCGGACCGTCTCCGCCGCTGTTCCAGTGGCAAGCGGCCCGGCCGTTGATATGCACCCGTGGAAGGCCAGTCTGTCGCCGAATCTCCTCTTCAGATACTCCGGCGCCATATCCGTCGCTTCCGGCTGGAGAGTATCTACCACATCAATACCCATTTCGATGAAGTCATCGAATGCCCAACTGCTCGAGCCACAGGAGTGGATCATTACGGGGATGCTGAATCTGTCCGCCAGGGCCACGAACTGCTGTATAGGAGGCCGGATGTGCCTGCGGAACAGCTCCAGACCGATCGTGGGTCCGCGCTGCGTGCCCAGGTCTTCGCCCAGGCACATCAGGTCAATCCTGCCGCCGGCCGCTTCCAGCGTGCGTCGGGCGACCTCCACCAGGATATCATTGCGCCTTTGGATCAGTCGGAGGCCGGCTGTGTCGTCCGTTATGAGATCAACCAACACCTGCTCCATGGTGCGCAACATGCCGCAGGTGTTGATAACGTCCGGCCAGCCCGCGCCGCCACAGACGATGCAGTAGTCCCGGTACCGGTCGCAGTCCTGCCCGATGCCCGCATAGTCGAAATCGTCCGGGTCCGGCATCGGCCAGGTCTGCACCTGTTCGACTGAAGCCTGCTTCAGCGGCCACTCGCAGAAGTCCCAGTAGCCCCCCGTCTCATGCTCCACCCACCGCCGGTGGATGCCCCAGGCATCAACTCTTATGCCGCGCTCGGGAAGGTCCGGGTGAAGCTTGGGGCCCCTGTAGACGGCGCCGACACGCCGGAAGTCCACACCCAGTGCCATCAACAGCCCTTCGTGGTCATCGCTGTTCAGGCCGAAGTGCTCCTTGAGCCGCCGGTCAATCCCTGCGTTCGCGCTGTAGTCAATGGGCACGCGGTCGGGTTCCCGCCGAGCCACTGCGGTCAGAACTCGCTCCTTGGGGATCATCCTGCTTCTCAGCTCCTGATGACCTGATGCGATGAGAGGACGACGCATCCTCAGGGGCCGGCAGGTCTTATGACAAGCAGCCAGTCGTCCTCATCCGGTGCAGCGACATCCTCCGGGTTCTGTGTCACGTCGCAGGAGCCCTGCCACCGGCCGGAACGCGGATCGAACCACCGCGCTACGGCGGGGCTCTTCAGCGTCTCCGTTCGCACCGACACGGCGCCGCCCCTGGGCAGATAGAGAACCGCGAGATCGCCTCCGTCGGTCGCCGCCGCAGCGACGAACGCTTCGATCTCGTCTTCCCCCGGCTGCCGCGCGAGCAGTTCCGGCGCCGGACGCAGCCTCCACCAGGGCAGCTCATCCAAGAACCGCCGCATCACCGTCATGCTGCGGATGCCCGGCGTATCCAGGCCCTCGTGCCACGGCCCGACCGTGCCGATCCCCTCGTGCCCCTCGGGAAGCGCCGGCCCTTCGGCCCAGACCCAGATAGCGTTATGCCCGAAACTGAGGCCCGCCGGCGGGCTGACCAGCAGGCTCCAGTAGGCGGCCCTGCGGACCTCCCTGTCGGTGAAGGGCCGCTTGCCGTAGTATGCGGGGAACGCCTCGTAGTTGGGTTCCAGGTTCACAATGGGCCGGGCGGGCTCGGTCAGCCAGTCGGTGGCGGGCGGGCCCATCGCCAGCCATCGCAGGTGGTCCGGCGAGTCGCCGTGTCCGCTCTGATAACCCACGAAATCAAACCACGGTTCCCCGCGGAACTCGTCCGCGACCCAGCTCTGCCCGCACGGATGCATGGTGACCAGACGGTCATGGCGCTGGCCGAACACCTGCCGCCCGATGCGCTTCCACCGTTCGGACTTCTCGCCCTGGTAGTGCCCGTCGCCGCCGACGATCCAGACCACCTGGCAGGCGCCCCAGCGTGCAACCATGTACTGCAGCACCCGAACGGCGCTTTCCTCCGGCAGAGCCTGGCCAGGATCGTCCTCGGTGTACGCCCAGAGCATGACGGGCGCGACCACCAGGCCGTTTTCGTTGACGGCCCATACCTTGCGGTCCAGTCGCTGGAAGAACTCCACGTTGACATGGATGCGTTCCTGCCCGGTGAACGCGGTCTCCCCTTCCCGGTCCGTCGAGCCCCCACGCCAGTGGGTGCAGACAAACTGGACGACCGTGAACTCCTGCTCGCGGCGCGTTCGGAGGTAGCGTTCCCAGTCTTGTTGCCTGGACTTCAGCGCGCCGTTCCATGCCGTGTCGCTGAGCCAGAAGAACGGCGTGCCGTCAGCGTGAACGAAGTGCCGGCGGTCGCCGGAGAGCCGGACAGGCCCGCCTCGATAGACTGCATTATGGCCATCATACGGCACGCACTGGAAGCTGCCCCCTTGTCCGTTGAGGCCGGCATCGTTCTGGTCAGAACACGCCGACTGCCAGTTCCACTCGCCCGGCGCGTCGGGACAGAACCGCACCCGCCACGTGCGTCCGCCGTCCCAGAAGGCTTCCACGGTGCGCCGCTGTCCCGAAGGCCCGACGAACTCCACGTCAACGCGCACGTCCCAGAGCGCATTCTGGCGGTCCCTCTGGGCTTCCAGCGCAGCTTCAAACACCGTCCACTGCGGCGTCTCGTTCATAGCAACATCGCCCCACGAATCCGAGAAGTTCAGCCCGGCAGCAAGATTATGGCCTTTGCCGGACGGCACGTCAACGTGGCCATGGCCGTGTATGCGGGGCCGGAGCGCTTGCGCCACGCTCGCGACCGGAGTGCACCACAGCAAGGCGAACACGGGCACGTCAGCCCTGCAGAAGGTCCTTAATCTCCTGTCGGCTGCTGGAATGGGACCTGAGCCATCCCTGGTCAAGCCATTCTTGCAAGGTCATCTTCGCTCCCCACGATGAGCAACCTGGGCTCCGTCAAGACGCCGGTGATGAAGTGGTCGGCCGACCCACGCCGTTGCTGGAACTCCGTGGGACTGAGCACATGCGGGTTGACCTCCCTGCCCAGCTTCTGCGCCACCCCAGCCAAACGACGCGAGAGCTCGCGCAGTCCTACATCTCCAACCACCATGAGGTCAATGTCGCTCTCCGCCCGGGCCTCGTCCCTCCCAAGAGATCCAAACACAAATGCGACCTCGATCCCCTCAGAGCCCAGTGCTTGGCAAAGCACATCCGCAAGGCCAACCGTCTTCAGCACCAGACCGTGGATTTCACTGTAAAGCGGATGCTCCATGTTGGCACGATAATAGAGACGGTTCCCGTCTCGGCGGGTCTTGACCAGATCCAGCCCGACCAGCTTCTCAAGATCCTGCCTAACGGTGCTCACGCTCAGACCTGATTGACGTCCAATCTCGCGAAGGTGCAGCTCTTGCTCAAGTAGAGCAAAAAGAAGCCTGAAGACCTCCGCCCTGACGCGCGAGCAGAGAAGGGCAGCAAGTGTATTCATAAGTGTATGACCTCACCTTACAATTGTTCGGTTTGACCATACATTATGCAGGATTTCGTTGGGAATGTCCAGTCGTCCTGCAGGCGCCAGTTCGGAAGTTACAGCCACATCGTGACCGGCGCCGTGGGGGCAGCGCGAGAACGGCGGGCCGACCAAGCCACTGACTCCCCCCAACAGTTCGCCACGTCCTCGACAGGCACCCGGACAGGCTGAGAAGACACACGGCAGTGGGTTCTTCCCAGCGCGCTCGGTGGCGGCAACGAGGCCTCAGAACGCCGCCGGTGAGTGGATGCTGCGGAAGGTGTGGGCGCGGAAGCGGCCCCCTGCACCGTAACCCACGGATATGACCAGATGCGCTTCGCCACCGGTGGCGTTGACAGGATAGAGCTGGACGGCGTAGTAGAAGCCCGGATAGCAATTATGCTCCTGCGCCACAGTCACCGGTGTGCCCGCAAGGTGGCCGGTGGCCTGGGTTCCGCCGAATCCGCGATCCTCCCGGGAGTCGTTCCAGTAGAAATGCCCCCTGTTGCCATCCCAAGACGTGTACCTTATCCACTCATCGTCCAGCACGATGAATCCCTGCTCGGGCGGCATCGGCAGGCTGTTCGGGTTACCCAACACCGAGACGCTTGTGATGTCGGGCGGGGGGTTTGCCGGTGGCTCCTCAAGATCGGCATCGAGCACGTAGTACCACGTCTTGGGCTGGAAGATGCGGGCGCCTGCCGTATGGGCGGCGCGAACAGAGCCCGCCACGCCCCGTGTGCAGCTCACGAACTGCACAGGAGCGGCGGCAAACCCCCGGTACCAGATCCACTCGTTGTCAATGAGGATGATTCCGTTGTTCCTGCTGGTAGGCATAGAGCCGCCGGAAGACGTGGTGTGCAGGGTCCTGTTCCACGGGTAGCGGTCAAAATTAGCCGCCCAGTGGATCGCATCCGCCGACGTGCGCTCGGCAGGTACGTTGGCAGTCTCCTTGTTGATGTCGGTCCTCAGAGTGGTCGTGGCGAACACGTCCCGATAGCGCATCCCCCGGACCTCGGCCAACAGGTCATGCGCGATGAAGGAAGCCGTTCGCCGGTTGCTCGCATCGACATGCAGGACGCTGGCGGCTACGAACAAGGCGATGATGCCCACTGAGCCGACCAGGAAGACGGCCAGCGCTATCATCACTTCCAGCAGCGTCAGACCCGACCGACGCCCCGGCTTCCGCTTGAGAGCCGCGTGGAGGCAGCGCACGTTCACTCCCCCCGCCAGATACGAGCCTAAGACCGCATATGCTCCAAGATGATACAATAAGGTCCCGGGTTTCTATCGCAAAGCTCATGCCAGTTGGGTTTGTGCCTCGCTCCATGTTCCCTCGACCGATCACAAGCAAGTAGCAAGACATTAAATAACAATGACTTGCGACACATTGCGGGTGGGGAAAGAACAGGAAATGCCAACGCTCGCCTGCTATGGCCCAGGGCAAGAGAAGCCGCCCAAAATCACCAAATCGCGACGCGAGCCCACAATGGTCCAGCCATGCGGACCACAAGGAGGGTCAGCAACTGTAGGGATGGGGGGAAGCCCGTCGTCCGTCACACTCGCGGCGACGGAACCGTGCCGTGGGTGTCTATTGTGTACTCCTGAAGGGTCCGCACGGACAGGTCCGCTTCTTTGAGCACCCTTACGGCCTGCACCGCGGCGACGGCGCCCCTGACCGTCGTGATGATGGGTATACGGCGGGCCCACGAAGTGCTGCGTATGGCTATCTCGTCCTGGCGCGGGTTCTTGCCGCTCGGCGTGTTAATGACCAGCGCGATCTCGTTGTTGATGATCCTGTCCACGATGTGCGGCCTGCCCTCCCGCACCTTGTTCACGCGCTCGCATTCCAGACCGCCGTCGCGCAGCCACGCCGCAGTGCCTTCGGTAGCGCAGAGCCGGAAGCCCATCTCGGAGAAGTCCCCGGCCACCCGGGCGGCCGCCGGCGTCTTATCCCCGGGAGCCAGGCTGAAGAAGACGGTTCCCTCGGTGGGCAGATGCTGGCCGGCCGCTATCTGCGCCTTGGCAAAGGCCATCCCGAAATCCGGGCCAATCCCCATCACTTCGCCGGTTGACTTCATCTCCGGTCCGAGCTGGGTGTCTATCCCTGGGAATCGGGCGAAGGGAAACACGGCCTCTTTGACCGCCACGTGACCGATCTCCACTTCCTTTGTCAGGCCAAGCTCCTCCAGGCTGTGCCCGAGCATGGTCTTCGTCGCCAGCGAGGCAAGCGGCACGCCGGTGGCCTTCGACACGAAAGGAATCGTCCGCGAGGCCCTCGGGTTGACTTCCAGGACGTAGACCTGACCGTTCTGGACGGCGTACTGGACGTTCATCACGCCGACAACTTCCAGAGCGCTGGAAAGCGCACGCGTCTGCTCCGCGATCTCGTCGCAAATCTCTTTGGAGAGCGTCTGCGGCGGAATGACGCACGCGCTGTCACCCGAGTGGACGCCCGCCTCCTCGATGTGCTCCATGATCGCGCCGATCACCGTGATCCTGCCGTCGCTGATGGCGTCCACGTCCACCTCCACGGCGTCCTCCAGGAACTTATCGACAAGCACCGGCCGCTCCGGAGATGCCTCGACCGCCTCGGTCATGAAATGCTCAAGCTGCTCATCGTCGTAGACGATCTCCATTGCCCGACCGCCCAGCACGTAAGAAGGACGAACCAGGACCGGATAGCCGATCTGCTCGGCCAACGCCAGGGCCCCCTCGTACGAGGTGGCCGTTCCATTCGGGGCCTGCTGCAGGCCCAGTTCGTGCAGCAGCTCCTTGAACAGCTTGCGATCCTCCGCGATGTCAATGCTCCGGCTGCTGGTGCCCAGCACGGGCACGCCGTTGGCCTCCAGATCGGCGGCGATGTTCAGCGGCGTCTGGCCCCCGAACTGCAATATGACGCCGTACGGCTTCTCCGCTTCCACCACGTTCAGGACATCTTCAGCCGTCATGGGCTCGAAATAGAGCCGATCGGAGGTGTCGTAGTCCGTGCTGACAGTCTCCGGATTGCAGTTGATCATCACGGCTTCGTAGCCCTCGTCGCGGACCGTCAGCGCGGCGTGCACGCAGCAGTAGTCGAACTCTATCCCCTGCCCTATCCGGTTCGGCCCGCCGCCCAGGATGATGACCTTCTTGCCCTCAGAGGCGCGGCATTCGTCCACCTGCTCATAGGTGGAATAGAAATAGGGCCTCTGCGCATCCGTCTCGCCGGCGCAGGTGTCCACCAGCTTGTAGGAAGGCCTAAGACCGAGCTGCTTGCGCCTGCTCCGCACTGCCCATTCATCACAGCCACAAAGGTAGCCCAGTTGGCGGTCACTGAACCCCCAGCTCTTCGCCTTCAGCAGGAGCTCTTTGGGGACGGCTTCGATGCCTCCGTCACCGGCCGCGGCCTTGATCTCCTCTTCGAACTCAGCAAGCTGCTCGAGGTTGAACAGGAACCACGGATCTATCTTTGTCGCGTCGTAGACCTGCTCGATGTTGAGGCCGAGCTTGAAGGCATAGCGAATGTAAAAGATGCGCTGGTCGTTCGGCACGGCAAGCTTCTGCATCACCGCGTGCTCGTCCGGCAGCTCCTTCGGGTCCTTTCCGTCCGCTCCGAACCCGTACCGCCCGATCTCCAGCGACCGCAGGCCCTTCTGGAAGGCTTCCTTGAACGTCCGGCCGATGGACATGGACTCGCCGACGCTCTTCATACTGATATTAATGACGCGTTCAGCGCGGGGGAACTTCTCGAAGGTGAAGCGGGCGGCCTTGTACACGCAGTAGTCAACCGTGGGCTCCTGCAGCGTATAGGTATTGCCGGTGACGTTGTTGAGCACCTCGTCCAGCGTGTAACCGACGGCCAGCTTCGTGGCGACCCGCGCGATGGGGAACCCGGTGGCCTTGCTCGCCAGCGCCGAAGAGCGTGACAGGCGGGGATTGACCTCTATGACCACAATATCGTCGCTCTCCGGGTCGCCGGCGAACTGGATGTTCACGCCGCCGCCCTTGACGCCGATCCTGCGAATGATGCGTTTGCAGAAGTCCACGTACCTGGCGTAATCATCGGCCGTCAGCGTCTGCGCCGGCGCCACAACGGCGCTGTCGCCCGTGTGGACTCCCATCGCGTCCACGTTCTCCATGCTGGTGATCATCACGACGTTGTCCGCGCAGTCGCGCATGACCTCGTATTCGATCTCCTTCCAGCCGATGACGCTCTCCTCGACCAGCACCTCGGTGACGGGGCTGGCGTCAAGCCCCCTTTCCAGCAGGGCCGGGGCCTCCTCCATGTTATAGGCCACGCTGCCCCCCGTGCCGCCCAGAGTAAAGGCAGGACGGATGATGACGGGCAGACCGATCTCTTCGATGACGGCCATGCCCTCCTCCACGGCATGGGCAATGCCGCTGCCGGGCACGCGCAGGCCGATCTCGAGAATCGCGTTCTTGAACTCCTCGCGGTCCTCGGCCGTGCTTATGCCCTCCGGATCGCAGCCCAGGACCTCCACTCCATAGCGCTCGTACACGCCCTCGCGCGCAAGGAAGACGGCAACGTTCAGGCCTGTCTGTCCGCCCAGAGTCGGAAGAACAGCGTCGGGACGCTCCCGCGCGATGATCTTCTCAATGATCTCCGCTATGATGGGCTCGATGTAAGTCCGATGAGCCATCACCGGGTCGGTCATGATAGTGGCGGGGTTGCTGTTGATGAGCACGACCTCGTAGCCCTCTTCCAGCAGGGCCTTGCAGGCCTGGCTGCCGCTGTAGTCGAACTCGCAGCCCTGCCCGATGATGACGGGGCCGCTTCCGATCATCAGCACCTTCTTCAGGTCCGTTCGCTTCGGCATGTTTCCGATTCGCCCTCGACTATGACTTCCGCATCTGAACCATCGGCACTTGCGCCGGCGGCCGCCTGACTCACTGCCCGCAGAGCCCCGCCACAAACTCCTTGATGTGTGCGTTGACCAGGTCGGCCCGAGGCGCGGCAAGGATCGGCTGCAGGCCCATCGCCGATCCGTCCGCAGCACGGATGCCCTCAACCGTCCCGTCGTTCATGTTCTCCCACACGAGTTGAACCTCGGGATTCTCCAGAACGCTGTCCCGCTCCAGCACGACCGTGTGCCTCTGCTGGGTCACTTCCACGCGGCCGTCCTGTGTGTTCCTGATGGGACAGTTCGCCCCGTGATGCCCTCGCGGCAATAAACCGGCCTGGCAACCCAGGGCCATGCCGATGGCAACGTGCCCCAGGCCGCAGCCCATCAGAGGCACCCTCCCGCGAAGCGCCCGGACCGTTGCGACGGTCTCCTCCGGGGGCAGAACCCCGCCCGGACCGTCCGAAACGAAAACCCCCGCCGGCCCACCGCCCAGCACCGCCTCCGCCCCCGCATCGTAAGGATGAAGCACCGGCGCACAGCAGCGACCTAGCTGGGCCAACTGAGACCTCCGGATGCCCAGGTTGATGACGGCCACTTCCACACCGGAGGCGCCAGCCGGGACCGCGGGCTCGCCGGACGGCTTGAAACAGGGCCGCTCCAGACTCCTCAGCGAAGCCCTCACCTCGTCGGCGTCCGAGCCGGCGGGTGCAATAGCGGCCGGCATCTCGCCCTCCTCCCGGACGTGAACGGCCAGTGCCCTCGTGTCAACCCCTGTAAGACAGGGGACGGCCCCGCGCGCAAGAATGCTCCCGAAGTCGTCCTCGGAAAGATGGTGGCTGCGGCACTGACTGAGCACTTTGACCACCAGGCCGGCGATCTGAACGCGTGAGGACTCCGAAAAGGCCTCAGCCACTCCCACGTTGCCCACTTCCGGGTAAGTGAAAGCCAGAATGCGGTCCCTGTAGGCCGGGTCCGTGACCATCTCCTGGAACCCCACCACCGCCGTATTAGCTGCCAGCCATCCCACTGCGGTCGTCTCGGGCCCGAGCAACGTCCCCTCCAGACGCATGCCGTCGGCCAGCAATATGTAGCCCTTCATTCGCTTCCCTCTGCCCTGTCGGGTAGTGCGCGCCTCAATCGCACACCAAATCAGACTCAGCCCTGGGCCCGGCCCCGCATCAGACGTACTCGATGGCAGCGGGCGGCTTCGGCGTCAGGTCGTAGAGACAGCGGTTGACGCCTTCGAACTGGGTCATCCGTTCGCAGATCCGTTCCAGCTTTTCCCACGGCAGCCGAACGGACGTAGCGGTCCGCGCGTCCACGCTGTCCACACACCTCACCACAATTATCTGCCCGAACTCCCTCTTGTCGTCGCGAATCCCCGTGGCCCTGTCGCTCAGCAAGACGGCCATGTACTGAAACGCGCCGCTGTCGGCCAGTTCTTCCTCCACGATGGTCGTGGCGGCGCGGACCGTCTTCAGCCGTTCTTCGGTCACTTCTCCCACGATCCTCGTCGCGAGGGCCGGCCCCGGGAAAGGCATCCGGTCGGCGATTTCGTCGGGCAGGCCCAGCTCGCGCGCCACTTCCCGCACGCCGTCCTTGCGCAGCGTCTTCAGCGGCTCCAGCACGGTGTAGCCGTAGGCTTCCTCCGGGTCTATGCCGACCTGTTCCAGGATGTTATGCTGGCGCTTTATGCCCGCCACGGTTTCCTCGATGTCCGTCAGGATCGTGCCGTGCAGCAGGAACTTCGCCCCCGTCCGGCGCACCAGGCGCGCGAAGACCCTCGAATAGAACGTGTCCGTGATGGCCTGGCGCTTCTCTTCCGGGTCCGTGATGCCCTTCAAAGCGGCGAGGAACTCCTCCCTGGCGTCCACCATCTCCACCGGGACACCCATATCTGCAAACGTCTTGACGACCCCTCCAGGCTCCCCCTCGCGCATCAGGGCGGTGTCAACGAAGATGCTCTTCAACCGCTCGCCCAGCGCGCGGTGTCCCAGCATG
>DAOVRD010000135.1 GCA_030628375.1 Planctomycetota bacterium | reverse complement strand
CTTCTGCCACAGAGCACGAATAGGAGAATGACGCACCTGCCTCCCGGCGCACGACGAACACCTTGCCCCTTGACATGTGGCCTCATAGGAGAATGACACGAATGCGTGGGCAGAAACAGTAGAACACTCTTGTCAGACTTAGCCCGAGCGCCGCCCCCCTGGGCCTCTTGGATGCGGAAGCCGTCCCCACCCGCTGCCGCTCAACGATAACGGACGATGTCGTACATGACGCTGTAGAAACGCCGGAGGTTCTCCATCAACCGGTCGGTCTGGAGTACGTTGATGAAACTTATGACCAGTCCGCCTTGCGGGGCCACGTCGGTGATGAGCATGCGTAGATCTTCGACGACCTGGTCCGCTGTGCCGTGCGCATAGGTGCTCTGCGTGGTAATGCACCCCCACAGGGTCAGGCAATCGCCGAACTCCCGCTTGATCTCGGCAGGCGGCATGCACTCCGGCTGAGCCGGATTGATGGCCGTGACGCCGACTTCGATGAGGTCCGGCAGGAGCGGCGTCAGCATCCCGTCGCTGTGGTAGAGCACCTGGATGTTCGGGTTGACTTCGCGCGCCGCCGCGACCACGTCCGCGTGCAAGGGCTTAATCCATTCGCGGTAAGTCTCAGGGCTCACCAGGAGGCCCGTTTGCGTCGCAATGTCGTCGCCGATGCGAAGGACGTCCACGCCGGCCTGGGCGAAGCGTCGAGCCTGAAAACGCCGCCGTTCGGCGATCTGCCCGAACAGGGCCCTCACGTAGTCCGGCCTCTCGAACATATCCACGAAGAGCCGCTCCATGCCCCGCATCTCGTAAGCTGTCTCCAGGATCGTCTGGGACATCTGGCCCAGGACGGTGAACTGGTCCTCCTTTGCCGCCTGCACCGCGTCCGGCAGATGCTCATGGCACTCGGGAGCCGTCACGTCGGGAAAGGGGAACCGTTCCAGTTCCTCGATTGTGTTCACCTCTGCGAGCGGATGGTAGAGCTTTGAACCGGCCACGTAGCCATCGGCTGAGATCGCAGCGACCCTTCCCACACCCCACGGCGACAGCCTGGCCTCTGCCGGAAGTCCCGGGAGGTAGGCCTCAAAGCGGGTCCTGTCCTCCGGCAGACGGAAGTGGAGGTACCTGAAGTCCCCCTCCGTGTAGCACTCTCGCTGATCCGGACTGAGATCCATGGCATCCAACAGCGCACGCACGCCGGGGCCTCGGTAGCTATCAAACGGCACCCGGTCGGCCTCCTCGTGCGCCAGGATGCGAGCGACGCGTTCTCTGGAGCGGTAAGCCATTTCAAATGCTCTCAGTACGCTCGGAGCGCAGCAAGGACCTATCCATGGCGTGGGGGCTCGCGGTTGGCTGACGGCAGTTCACATAACGTCGGTCGCCCCGTGGCCCTCAGTGTTAGCGCGGTTTCCAGGTGGACCTCTCCGCCGTAACGCCCGCGAACCCTCTTCTCCTCGGTGCTGAAGTGCATGACGGGTGCTGTAACGTGGTTCGCGCACATCTGCTCCTCGGCCAATCCTTCGAGGATCTCTTTTCCCTTGCTCACCGCCGAATCCAGACTGTCGAGGACCTCCATGCCCGTCGGCGTGTGCAGGGCGTATCTGTGCGAATCCGTGGGGCGGATCAGGCCGGTCAGGGCGACGCTGACTGAGCCGACGACGGCTCCGACAGCGCCGGTGACCGGGTAGCATTCCGGCAAGATGCATTGGGCGTGCAGGCGCCCAAAGGCGCCGGGCACGTAAGCCCCTGCCGGAGCCCCGGCACCCACAACCGGTCCCCTCAGGCGAGCGCCGCACTCCACGTCCGCACCGGCCGGCACCTCGCCGTCCGTGCCGGCCACAAATGAGACGGCCTCTGCGGACAGTCTTCGGCAGATTTCAGCCTCCACTGCCTCGGCAAAGGCAGGTTCGTTGAGACCAAGGAGGCGGGCGAAGATCGCCACACCAAGTCTGGCCGCCTCCGGCTCGCCAAGCCGCATTTGGTCCGTGGCGATGCGGACATCGGTCGGGGTCAACCCGGCCTGGAGAACAGCGAACGGCCCCGGCTCAACCTGCACGGAGTCCGGCGTAAGGCCGTCTGCCCCGACGGTGAAGAGGCAGGGGTTGACGCTTGGCGAGGAAGGCAGCTTCGCGCGACGCAGGACGGCTCTCAGAGCTTCGATCAGCCCCGGCTCCCGCTCGCCCAGTACGGCAAGGGGAATGGCCCGACGCGGTCCGATGACGACCCGGCCGTCGTCGCCCACGGCGATCAGGCTGTCGCCACCCAGGCCGAAGGCCCTCATCTTGGGCGCTTCGACGTGCGTCTCCCATCTGCCCAGGCGGGCGCCGCGGGGATCAATGACTACCGATCCGTTGCTCAGAAGGGCCATATCAGTGGTCGTGCCGCCGATATCAACCACCAGGGCATCCTCGAGTCCGGTGAGGTGCCTTGCCCCGACGGTGCTTGCCGCACAGCCGGATAACAGCGTATCAATGGGCCGCTGCCTGGCTGTGGCGGCGGATATGAGACTGCCGTCGCCCTTGACGATCATCACGGGCACCGAAATGCCCAGATCGCAGAGCGCCTTGCCGATGGCGTCAATGAGTCTGGAGATCGGACGCATCAGGCGGGCGTTCCACAGAGCTGTGATGGCTCTCCTGTTCGCGTCGAGACGCGTGGACACGCGGTGGCCGAGCACCACGGGCAAGTCGCATACTTGTTCGATGAGGCGTGCCGCTTCGAGTTCGTGGGCGGGATTACGGACAGAGAAGAAGCCGGCCACCGCCACCGCTTCCAGGCCTTCAAGAAAGGCGGCCATGCGGCTTTCCAGCGCTTGCAGGTCCAACGGCGACTTCTCGAGTCCCGAAGCCCTGTGCCCACCGCCGATCATGAGCGAGCGGCCGGCCAGCGCGATGTCCGGCGGCTCTTCATCGTATCCGACAAGGATCAGCCCGGCCTTGGCGCCCGTGTTCTCCACAATGGCGTTGCTGGCGAAGGTGGTCGCGAGGGCGACCATGACGACGCCGCTCAAAAGGGGAGGGGGGATCTTGTGCAGGGCCTCACGGATGCCGCCACAAGGGTCGGGTTGGGTGGTCGGCGCTTTGGCAGAGGCGAGCACCTTGCCGCTGGCGAAGTCCACGATGGCGACGTCGGTGTGTGTCCCCCCGGCGTCAATGCCCAGGCCGTAGCGGAGCTTCATGTGCCCAGCGACCTCCTGGCGACTGCAACGCCCGCAGCACCATCGGCCCCGTAACCGTCCGCGCCAATCGAATCGGCGAACTCCTGTGTGACCGGCGCCCCGCCGACGATGACCTTGAAACGGTCTCTCAAGCCGCTCTCTTCCAGCAGTTCGATGAACTCCCGCATCCGCGGCATGGTCGTGGTCAGCAGGGCGGACAGGCCGATCAAGTCAACCGCGTTCTTCTTCGCCGCATCAAGGATCATCTCGCTGGTCTTGTCTACGCCAATGTCCACAATTTCGAACCCGGCCGATCGCATGAGCAATGCAAGGATGTTCTTGCCGATGTCATGGAGGTCTCCCTCAACCGTGGCCAGGAGGACTTTGCCCAATGTCTTCCCCCGCGTTCCCCTCTTGAGCAGCTCCGGCTCCAGCGCTGCCACCGCTGCGTCGGCTGCCTTCGCCGCCAGCATCAGCTCCGGCAGGAAGACGGTGCCCGCGCTGAAACGCTCGCCCACCAGGTCCAACGCCGCCCGAATGCCGTGCTGGATCATGTCCAGCGGATCCACTCCTTGCCCTACGCCTTCGCTGGCAAGCTCTCTGGCTCTTGACTCGTCCAGATTCACGATTGCATCGCGCAAGTCCGTCAAGAGCGCCTCTGACATCTCCCTTGCCTCCCTCATCTGCCGTATGTCTCTTCGGCCTCTTGGATTATGGCTTCCAGCTCTTCCTGCACTTCCGGCGGCAGCGGCTCGACCTCGTGGGTAGCCAGGATCTCTTTGGCCTTCTCGCGAGCCACTTCGCGGATGTCTTTGCCGCCGTTCGCCTCCCACGTCTCGCGCGTCGCCCGATCGAAGAGCCGCGGCAGGTAGTGCTCGGACCGGATGTGATCGAGCGTGTGGCGCAAGCCCATGAAGTTGCCGCGCGGGCCGACTTCTCTGATGGCGTCGAAGGCCAGCGTCTCGGGCGTGATCCGAATGCCATCCAGGACACGGGCGACCATGCCAAGCATCTCGTTGTCAATCACGTATTGCTCGTGGCTGGATAACAGGCACGTCTCGAGCATCCCGGCCGCGTCGTGGATGTAGTTGCCGCCGGCCAGCGCCACGGTCAACACCTGGAGCGACTTTTCCACTCCTGCCTGGGCGTCACTCACCTTGGAGTCCGACATGCCACCGGTGGAGTAGGTCGGCAGACCGTAGAACTTCGCTATCTGGTTCATCGCCGCGTTGATGAGCCCCAGTTCCACGGCGCCCGAGGCGAACATCCCGGTGTGCATGTCGCTGATGGATCCGACGTTACCCCACATGACGGGGGTGTTGGGGCGCACCAGTTGCGTCAGGGTGATCCCCGCCAGGGACTCTGCGACGTTGAGGACCAGTTGACCTGCCAGAGGGGTCGGACCCGTGGTCCCGCCCTGAGGCTCGGAACCGACGATTATGGGGCATCCTCGCTCGGCCAGGGCGATGATGGCACCGACGTTCTCACGTGTCCATTGAAGGGGGGAGACAGCCAGCATATTGACCAGAATCATCGGCCGCTGCCTGAAGGCTTCCTCGCCGCCGGCCACCGCCACGCCCATCCTGCAGAGGCCGATCGCCCCCTGGGTGGAGAAGGGGGTCTGGCTCACTTGCTTCGTCGTGTTGTTGAAGGCGGCGCGGGCGGTGTAGAGTTCGACCACCTTCTGATTGACGTCGCACGGCGTCAGCATCCCCTTCCAGAAATGGATGAACTCCAGCGCATCTATCAGACGAGCGAACTCCTCCACGTCCTTGAGCGTGCCCATCCGGACCTCGCCGGTGTGCAGGTCCCGGACTTTGACCGGCAGTGTGCCGGGACCGAAGTAGACCCGGTCGCCCTCGGCATGAATGTCTTTCTTGGGGTCGCGCGCGGCCAGCAGCATGGACGGCGGGCACACCCGCAGTGCCTCTTCCACCATGTCCCGAGGAAACTTGACGACGCCGGTCGAGGAATCCACTGAGGCGCCGTGGTTCTTGAGGATCTCAAGCGCCTTCTCATGTTCGAAGTAGCACCCGACCTCCCGCAGAACATCCAGGGCCCGTTGATGGATCTCTTCGATCTCGTTCTGGGCCAGGATTTTCAGTTGGCCGCCTCTAAGGTTCCAGGCATCCACCGGTTGTGTCTCCGTGCTTCAGGAGCAAACCGCGCTCTGCTTTCACGATTGCGGCCGCCGTAGCGTGCTTGAGCAGTGTTCGGGAATCGTCCGTGTCCAATTCGACGCCGGCGCGAGGATCGCCGCTTCATGCTTCGCGCTGAGGGGGCGCCGTTCTGGCAGCCCGGCTTCCCCAGCGTTTGCAGCGCAACGCCAGGAGTGTATGGCAGCCATCAACCTTTGTCAATACGGCAGGCTGCGCGCCTCCCCCTCCGGCGTCGGCCGCACTGGAGCCGCCTGCCCCTGAGCGTCCGCTTTGGGGAGGTGCTCGTTCACGCGAAGCCAAACAGGGGCGATCTTCGACTATTCGAGTCGCTTGATGACGGGCCCGTACGGGCGACCGGGCACGAGCCTGCCGCCATCGGAGAATCCCTCCGGCCGGCCCTGGAGCAGTTCGACCAGGCGCTGCCGCCAGGCGGCGATCCGCTCGGCGTGCTCAGGGGAGCCGGCAAGGTCATGGCGTTCCGCGGGATCGCAGACCAGGTCGAAGAACTGCTCCCGCCCGTCGGGCACGAACCAGATGTACTTCTCTTTGCCGTCGGTGAGCGAGTGGTGCACGGGGGCGTGCTCGATGTGCAGGCAGTCCCGCCAGGCACTCTCCTCGCCCCGCATCAGCCCCAGCAAACTGCGCCCTTCTATGGTTTCCGGCACGTCCACGCCGGCGATTTCGAGGATCGTCGGCATAATATCCTCCAGGCACACGGGGCGGTCGCACAGGCTTCCAGCGCGAATCCCGACGCGCGGCGGGCACGAGATCATCAGCGGGATGCGTGCGGCCGGCTCGTAGGGCAGGAGCTTATGATATCGGTAGTGGTCCCCGAGCATCTCGCCGTGATCGCTGGTAAATATGACCACCGTGTTGTTGTCAGTCATGGGCTGCACGCCGGTGACGGGGCTGAGAATGCGGCGGAGCTGATCGTCCACGTGGTTGATCAAACCGTAGTACCCCGCGCGGCAGGCGCGGAGGGCCTCCCCGTCCAGTCTCACGTTCATGCCGCCAGCGCCGTTGCGCCGCCAGTTTTCGGGCGGTGGCTCCGCCCAGTCTCCGATGATGGGCTCCGGGATGTCTGCGCGGAGGTAGCGGTCGAGATAGAAGGCCGGCGGGGTCAAAGGCGGGTGGGCGGCCCAGAACGAGACGACGGCGAAGAAGGGACACGAGGGATCACGACGCTCCAGGAACTCCAATGCCCGCCCCACGACCCAGTTCGTCGAGTGCAGACGCTCCTCCAGGTGCCACGGCCGGGCGGTCCAGTCGTTGTGCATCGGGCCGGCGCCGTAGCGTCCCCCGCCGCCGGTCGGCTGGTTGGTCTGCAGCCAGTCCTCGTATTCCTCGGTGGTGGTGATCTGCTCGAAGCCGTAGCGCTTGCGCGGCGGATGCTGGTGCATGCTGCGCCCGATCCAGACGGTCTGGTAACCGGCCTGTGTGAGGGCGCCTGCTACAGTGGGCGGCGCGTCCCACTCCACCCCCTCGCAGTACCCGACCATGCCGTGAGTGGAGGGGAACTGGCCCGACAGCAACGAGCGCCGCGCCGCGATGCAGGTCGGGCACGTGGTGTAGGCGCGGGTGAAGCGCACGCCGCCAGCACCGATGCCGTCCATGTTGGGCGTCAGCAGGCACGGGTGACCGTCTATGCCCAGGCAGTCGCCCCGATGTTGCTCCGTCATGATCACCAGGAAGTTCGGTCTCTCGTCCATCCGCTGACTCCTGCTATCTGGTGAACGGTCCGCACCACAAGCCCACCGCGTCTGCCTATGCTAGCCAGACGCGAGCGATCTGCTCCACAGTGGCGTCCACCAGCACCTGGCCGCCCGTTCGTCGGCCATGCAGGGCGCCGCCGAATTGCCGGTGAGATTCTCTTGCAGTATCACGGCTCATATGTTTCGTTATGGATGCTGGTATGTCAAGCGCGTTGCTTGGGCCTCGTATGCCGACTGTCGCAATGCGCCATGCTGCCCGAAGGGGGTGATAGACATGTCCCGCGGTGAACGGCACGTGACGATCTTCATGGTCCGGCCCACGTTCGCCCGTCTGCCTGACGTGCCTGTGCCGCCGCCGTTCGCCTTGCGGCGTTGGCTGCCGGGCGACGAGGCCGCCTGGGCGCGGATACACGAGGAGTCTGACAGGCATAACGAGATCACGCCGGACCTGTACCGAGCTCAATTCGGCGGGGACGAGGAGGAGTTGGCCGCCCGCCAGCTTTTCCTGTGCGATGCTCAGGGCGGCGCCATCGGCACGGCCACTGCCTGGCACAACGCCCACTGCCCGACGGGCAACTACGGCCGCGTCCACTGGATCGCCATCGTGCCGTCCTACCAGGGCAGGGGTCTCGGGAAGGCGCTGTTGTCGGCGTGCGTGGGCCGCATAAGGGAGTTGGGGTACGACGGGGCCTACCTGACGACCGACCCGCCCCGCATCCCGGCCATCAATCTCTACCTGCGACTGGGGTTCGCCCCTGACGTCCGGTCGGAGCCGGAACTGGAAGCCTGGCGGGTCCTGCTCGATAAGGTCAAAGGCGAGTTCCGGGGCACTGTGAACGAGGCGATCGAGCGCTTCGGTTGACCTTCATACCGCGCGCAGGTTAGGCTCTCCGTGGCTGCGGGTGGAGGGCAGCGACCGGGTGCCGGTGCGGTGCCGCCGGAAGTTCTGGCAGTTCGTGTTCGCACCTATCAAAGGAGGCGCAGCGGGCGGATGAAGTCCATTGATCTAGACGAAGTCTGTCGCCATGTGGAAGTTCCGGAGAAGGCCAGGATGCTCCTTTCCGTGCCGGAGAAGAGCATTCGGCAGCATTTCAGCGTTACGCAGGAAAGCGGCGACACGATAGTCGTTGACGCCTACGTGGTCTACTACAACACCGTGCGCGGACCGGCCAAGGGGGGAATACGCCTGGCGACCGGAGTGACCCAGGAAGAAGTGGAAGACCTGGCCGAGCGCATGGTCTGGAAGACGTCCCTGGTCGGAATCCCCTTCGGCGGGGGCAAATCCGGGATTTGTGTGGACATCGAGAACGTGACGCCCTTCCAGAAAGGGGCCATCATAAAGGAGTTCACGCATATCAATAAGAATGATCTGCTCGCGGGCGATTACATCCCTGCCCCGGACATGGGGACGTCGCCGCGCGAGATGGCCATAATCTACGGCGAGACGCACATTGCCGAATCGGTGACCGGCAAGCCGGTCCGCGTCGGCGGTCTGCCGGGCCGCCTCGAAGCCACCGGCAGAGGAGTCGCTACGACGGCGCTCTTGGGCTGTCGCGACATCCTTGGCAGGGACCTGAGGGGCACTGCTTGTGCAATCCAGGGCTTCGGCAACGTCGGGGGATGGACGGCGCACTTCCTCCATGGCGCCGGCGCCAGGGTAGTGGCCGTCAGCGATGTCACTGGCGGGATCTACGATGAGGACGGCCTGGACATTCCACAGTTGCAGCCCATGGCCCGCAGCGGCGTCCTCGTAGCCGACATGGAGGGGACGAAGATCTCCAACGCCGATCTGCTCGGTCTCGACGTGGACATCCTTATTCCGGCTGCCTGTGAGAACGTGTTGACCGGCCAGACGGCGACCCACTGCCGCGCCCGCCTGGTGGTGGAAGGGGCGAACGGACCCACAACGGCGGAAGGAGATGCGGTCCTGTCGGACAAGGGAATCCCCGTTCTGCCCGACGTCCTTGCCAATGCCGGGGGAGTCATTGCGTCGTACGTCGAGTGGCGTCAGGCCAAGTCGGGCAGCATCACGCGTCGCGAGGACGTCTTCGAGAGCATTGACGAGATCATCACCGAAGCCTACGATCGTGTCCGCGCTTTCGCCCGTGAGCAAGGAATAGGCTACCGGCTCGCGGCGGTGACCATCGCAGTCGAGGAAGTCGTCCGGGCCATGCAAGACCGCGGATGGCTGTAGCGGCTGCGAGCCGCGCTACTTCGGCGGAGTAGACCAGCGTCCTCGGCGGTGAATCCTTCTTGTTGGAAGCTTTCAGCGGAACGGAGGGGAGAATTGCCTGGGCGTGAGGGCCAGTTGGATTTGCACCTGCGGCACATGGAGGCCGGCGACCTGGCGGACGCAATGCGACTGAAGGAGCTGGCCGGCTGGAACCAGACCGAAGACGACTGGCGGCTGTTCCTCGGTTCGGAGCCGGAGGGCTGTTTCGTCGCGCAGGTCGGCTCTCGGGTCGTGGCCACCGCTGCGACCATGAGGTGCGGCCCCCGCCTCGCCTGGATCGGCATGGTGTTGGTTGACCCGGACTTCCGGTGCAGGGGCATCGGCACGCGCCTGGCGGAAATCGTGGTAGATCGCCTCCGAGGTCACCCCACGGTAGGGCTCGACGCGACCCCGGCTGGAAGGAAGATCTACGAGAGGCTGGGCTTCAAGGAAGAGTACGGGGTCCTGCGGATGAGGGCAGAGCGGGCGCCCGAGATAGCGCAGCCACCGGGGCCGCTGCAGCCGCTGCAGCCGCTGGGCGTCGGCGACCTGGAGGCAATCGCCAGCCTGGACAGGCAGGCCTTCGGCGGGGACCGCCAGCCGGTCCTCGAGGACTTCCTTCGGCGGGCCCCTGAGTCGGCGTGGCAGCTTGTGCCTGCCGGCCGCGTGAGCGGGTTCTGCCTGGGCCGGCCCGGGGCGCACTCACACCAGATTGGCCCCCTGGTCGCGCAGGCGGATGAGGACGCCGTGCTGCTGGCGGGGGCCGCGTTGAGCCGCCTTGAGTGCGGACCTGTCGTAATGGACGTGCCGGAGGCCCGGACCGGGCTGCGGGAGTGGCTGGGGCGGCGGGGTTTCGTGGTGGAACGCGCCTTCGCGCGCATGTACCTGGGCGAGGCCGCCTTGCGGGCCGCCTCGCGGGCCGCGCAGGGAATGCAGTTCGCCGTCGCCGGGCCGGAATTCGGCTAGCGTACTGTCAATCCACCAATGACGGGTAGGGGCGGTTCGCGAACCGCCCCT
>DAOVRD010000190.1 GCA_030628375.1 Planctomycetota bacterium | reverse complement strand
CTCTTTCTCTTCCTTTTTCTTTTTCTCTCCGGATGCCCCACCCCCGGCTCCTGGCAGTCGGTTGCCCTGCCCCCCACCCATCGTCCGATACCTCCTTGCCTGAGCAGGCTCCACAAGGAGTTATCGGAGAGCCCCGGCCACAATTGAATGGCCCTGCCGGTGTGGCGCGACCAGTTGATTCCGCGCGCAGTATGCTCGATCATGGAGGCGGCATGGCGGGCGATACGGACAGCCGAAGCGGGTACTCTACTTTCGAGCACACGGCCGATGTCGGGCTTGAGGTCCGCGGCACGAGCCTGACGGACCTGTTCGAGCAGGCCGCCGCGGGGTTCATTGACCTGATGTTCGACACGCGGACCATTCGCCCGGTGCGCACGGTCCCGATAGCCGTCCTCGCTGAGGAGCCCGAGGAGCTGCTGGTCGCTTGGCTGGAGGAGATACTGTTCGCTTTCGATGCCAACGGTTTCGCTGCTGCGGAAGCGCGCGTGGCGTCCCTGGGCGGTGGCGAGGTCAAAGGGCACCTTGCGGGAGAGGACTTCGATCCCCGGCGCCATGAAGTGCGCCTGGCCGTCAAGGCCGTCACTTATCACAACCTGGCCATCAGGAAAGTCGGGGAAAGCTACGAAGTGAAGATCGTTTTCGACGTCTGAGGGGCCGGACCCTCAGTTTGACGGGGAGAGGGAGATGCAGAAGAAGAGCTACGATCTGAAACGGGTCAGCGATCACGTGTGGGAAATCGAGCCGGTGGGGCGGATGAACGTGCCCGTGCGGGTCTACGCCGACAGCGAGCTGATCGTCAGCATCGAGCGGGACAACGCGATGCAGCAATCGGCGAACGTGGCCTACATGCCCGGCATTGTGCGCGCGTCCCTGGCCATGCCGGACGCACACTGGGGATACGGGTTCCCCATCGGCGGCGTTGCGGCCTTCGACGCGGAACGGGGAGGCGTCATTTCTCCGGGCGGCATCGGCTTCGACATCAACTGCGGGGTGCGGCTGATCCGCACGGACCTGACCGAAAGCCAGGTCAAGCCGAAAATCCAGGAACTGGTGAACGAGTTCTATCGCCAGGTTCCGTGTGGGGTCGGGTCGTCCAAGGCGATACAGAAGTTGTCTGAGGCCGAGATGCGGCGAGTCTGCACGGACGGAGCGGCCTGGGCCGTGGAGAATGGATTCGGGCGCCCCGAAGACCTGGAACGCACCGAGGCGGGCGGGGCGCTTCAAGGGGCCGACCCCGACGTGGTGAGCCAGAAGGCCTTCTCTCGCGGTCGGCCGCAGGTGGGAACACTGGGCAGCGGCAACCATTTCCTGGAAGTGGACGTTGTCGAGCGCGTCTTCGACGCGGCCGCTGCCGACGCCTTCGGGGTGGCCGAGGGACAGATCGCTTTGCAGATACACTGCGGCTCTCGGGGGTTCGGACATCAGGTGTGCACCGACTACTTGCAGACCATGCAAAAGGCCACGCGCAAGTACGGGATCGAGGTCCCCGACCGGCAGCTTGCGTGCGCGCCTCTGGACTCGCCGGAGGGGAAGCGTTACTTCGCCGCCATGGCCTGTGCGGCGAATTACGCGTGGGCCAATCGCCAGACGATATTCGCCCTGATTGCCGGGGCGTTGGAGAACGTGCTTGGCGGCGACCGGGACGCCCTCGGCCTTCGCCAGGTCTACGACGTCTGTCACAACATCGCCAAGTTCGAGGAGCACGATGTTGAGGGCGAGAAGCGCGTGCTGTGCGTGCACCGCAAGGGCGCGACGCGCGCCTTCCCCCCGGGCCACCCGGAGGTGCCCGCGCCCTACCGCGAGGTCGGACAGCCCGTCCTCATCCCCGGCGACATGGGGACCGCTTCCTACCTGTTGGTCGGGACGCAGCGCGCGATGCAGGAGACCTGGGGCAGCACCTGTCACGGGGCCGGTCGTGTGCTGAGCAGAAAGGCCGCCATCCGCAAGGCCAAGGGCAGGAGTATCAAGAAGGAACTGGCGGAGAAGGGGATCATTGTCCGCTACGAGGGCCGAACGACACTGGCAGAGGAAATGCCCGAAGCCTACAAAGACGTTGACGCGGTGGTCTCGGTCATGCACGAGGCGGGTATCACGCGCAAGGTCGCACGCCTGCGTCCGATCGGGGTGGTCAAAGGCTGAGCGTCGGTTCTGCCGGGTTGCACGTCGTGGCTGCGACCGTCCCGGGGCGGACCGGGCGGCGGCACGGTGACCGCCGCGGGCCTGCCGGATTGAAGCGGCGTCGGCGGCCGCTGGTAGGATGCTTGTTTTTTTCGCAGCGGTTTCGTGGCGAGGCCTTCTGCGCTCGCCGCCACATCCACGTCGTAAGTCTTTCGCCTCCAATGTCTTATGCCTCGGCCCTCGTTACGCCTGGTTTTCCATGCCGGCCCGGCGCGGATTATTTTGTCTTGGGGCCGCCGCTTTGGCTACTTTAACGATAGAGGCCTAAGTGGCGTGAGTTCCCAGGTCTACGACTAGATCACGAGAACGGGGGTCGCGGGTGATGAAACTGAAGGAAGCTCAGATGCTTGGCATTCTGGCCCTGCTTGCCGTCGGCGTCATCCTGTTGTGCATGTGGAGCGGCGAAGAGGAGGCGGAGGAAGCTGGCAGCGAGCAGAGCGAAGCTGCGCAGATCACGGACGTCTCGGCCGAGGCCGATGTGGTGGAGCTTTACGAGAGCATAGTCGGTGACGATGGCTGGCCCGATGTGGGAACGTGGGGCCCCGCTCAGGAAGTGGACCTCGAAATCGGCGGCATTGATGGGGCGCCTGTTGCCCAGCCCAGCGAAGACGCCAGGCTGCGGGACCTCATCGAAGAGAATCGCCCGGACGAGATCCCCATTGTGCCCGCCGAGAGGAGAGTTGCAGAAGAGCAGCGCCGGTCGGAGCCGGAACCGCTGCCCGAGATCATCCACGTCGTCCAGAAGGGCGAAACGCTCAGTCATATCAGTCAGAAGTACTACGGCACGAGTCGAAGCTGGCGCGTCATTCTCGACGCGAACAAGAGGGTCCTCACTGACCCCAGGCAACTGCGTCCGGACATGAAGCTGATGATCCCACCTTTGGAGACTGCGGTTGCCGCCTCTTCGCGACCCCTGGCCATCTCCGCGGTGGCCACGGCCGATAAGGCTCCTTCGCGTACCTACACCGTCAAGAAGAACGATACGCTGTTCCGCATCGCTATGAGGTGCTACGACGACGGCACGAGGTGGAAGGACATCCTTGCGGCCAACCGTCATCAACTCAGCGATCCTCGCCGGGACCTGCGGCCGGGCATGAAACTGGTAATGCCGTAACTGCAGGCCCGGGGCTCCTCAACGACCTCGCAGCAGCCTTACTGTGGAGCGGCGCCTGGACATCAGTCCGGCGCCGTTTCGCATTGGACTCGTCTGGCCGCGCCTGAGCGCTTGACGGGCTGCGCGTTCCTGGTATATTCGGCGAGGTTCGTCCTTTCAGAGGCGGGTCAGGCTCTGTTCCCGGGCCGGTTTGCGTAACCTGTCCCTTCTGGAGCACGCGTGATGAGGGCGCTGCGGGTATGCTGCGCGAAGCTCGTTCTGGCCGCCGCTGCGCTCTCGGTGTGCTGGTCCGGCTGCGGGACGACGTCGAGTGCGGAGGCCGAACTGGTCAGGGCCATGCGCACTGGCAGGACAGCGGAGGCGAGGCGGCAGGCCCTTCTCAAGCTGCAGGATCGAGCGCGGCCCTGGATGCGTCAGGAGCTTGAATCCGTGCTGGAGTACGAGCTGGACGCGGCCACCCGCGCACTTGCGGCCCAGGCGCTCGGGGCGACGGACGACCCGGACGCCGTGGCAGCGCTCAGGCGATCCGTCAGGACGGACGCCTCTCCGGTCGTCCGGGAACGCGCCCTGGCAGCGTTGGCGCGGCTTCTGGGTCCGGAGATCGGAGAGGACCTGGAGCAGGTAATGTACGCCGAACCCGCACCGGAGGTGGTCGTCAGGGCTCTGGAACTGGCCCGGCAGCACCTGGCGGACGGATATGCGACCAGGCTGATCGGGGTGCTGGTCGGCGCCCTGGAGCACGTCTCACCGGCCGTCAGGCTCCGTGCGCATACGCTGCTGAAGGAAGTGACCGGGCTGTCCGCAGCTCCCACGTCGAGTAGCTGGCGCGGCGCCCTGGAAGCCGAGCGGGCAGGCCGGGCCGAAGAGACGCCGTCACAGGCAACTGAAGGATCTCCGTAACGCGCCACAAGGGGAACCAGAGCAGGGAACTCGCGCCAGGCCGAATGCCCTCCGTTGAATGATTGGCTGGACAATGTTGCTGGGTCATCACATGCGCGCTCTGGGCAGAGAGGACCTCCCGTCCGACATCATCCTGGAGGGCAACGTTCTACGGCTCGTCGAGACCTTCAAGCACACGTTCGTGACGGCTGTAGGCGTCTACGAGCGCGAAGGGGAGCGTGTGGTGCTCAAGTGCTACCGGAAGGCGCCGCTGTTCGGAATCCCGATGGCCTGGGCCGGCCGGCTGATGGCTGCCCATGAAGCGGCCGTAATGCGGCAGGTCGAGGACATCGAGGGGGTGCCGCGTTTTCGTGGTCGCTATGACAGCGCCTCAACGGTGCGCGATTACGTGCCGGGGGCGCCGTTGAGGCGTGACAGCAAGGTCGGGGAGGAGTTCTTTCCCGGGCTGTTCCGTCTGTTGCGAGAGCTGCACGCTCGCGGGCTCGCGTACGTTGACCTGGAGAAGGCGGCCAACATTCTGGTCGGCGATGACGGGCGACCGTACCTGGTGGACTTCCAGTTGGCTTTCCGGCTGCCCGGGAAGTTTCTGGGGCGCACCCGGCTTGCGCGCGCCCTGAGGCACTTGCTCCAGCAGGCGGACCTCTACCACGCGCGGAAGCACTTCCGGCGGGTCATGCGCGAACGGCTGACCGACGAGCAAATCGCTCGCCTGCGGCCCAGGCCCTGGTTTGTGAGAGTCGCTAACTTGATATACGCCCCGTTTAAGAAACTGCGTCGCCGGATCCTCCGCAAGGGATAAAGACGTGCGCTGCGGCCTGTCGCGGTCGCGGGCTTTCCGGTCATGGCGCAGCTATGCGTGGGCGGGGCGGTCGGAATCATGAGAAGAGCGGGCAGGACATACGGCGTGCTGTTCTGGCTTCTTGCCTCCGTCCAGTTCGTGGCACCGGGGGCGCAGCGGGCCGCGTCGGGCGAAGTCACGGGCGCCGGTCTTCAGCGGAAGATGGATCAACTCGTCGCCGAGATCAGGGCGGCTCAGGGCGACAATGGCGCGTTCGCCAGGGGCGGGAACAGCCGCTGGCCCGTGGGGCAAACGTCCCTTGCCGTGTTGGCTCTGCGGGCTGCCGGCGTTCCGGCCGACGATCCTGCTATCGCCGGCGGCGTCCAGTACCTGCTTCGCCATGGAGCTGGCATGGCTCGCGGCGTCTACGAGACGTCGTTGAAGGTCATGGCGTTTGAAGCTGTTGATCCGGCGGCGTACGGAGATGAGATCGCCGCCGGCGCGCGCTACCTGATCAAGGCGCAGCAGGCATCCGGAGGATGGTCCTACGGGGGTTCGGGCAGGACTGACAATTCCAACTCGCAGTTCGCCGTGCTGGGTCTGCACTCGGCGGCCAAGAGCGGCGCGAGGATCCCGGATGCCGTGTGGGAGGCCGCCCGCAGCTACTTCGTCGCCGGGCAGAACGCCGACGGGGGCTGGGCGTACAGGTCGCGTGCCGGCCGATCCTACGGCAGCATGACGGCGGCGGGCGTTGCCAGTCTGTACATCTGCGACCTGTGGTTGCACGTGAGCGGGGGCCGGTGCGGCGTGTATCCAGATGACCGTCGCGTACAGAGCGGCCTGCACTGGATGGCCAGGAACTTCTCTGTTACGCGCAACCCGCTTTCTGCGAACTGGAAGTTCTACTATCTCTACGGGCTGGAGCGGGCAGGGACAATCCTGGCCCGGCGCTATCTCGGCCGCCATGATTGGTACCGGGAGGGGGTTGAGCACCTGGTGGGTGATCCCGAAGCGCTGGTCTACGCCCCGTCGGGGCACGAGGGAAAGTTCTTGCCGAAATGCTACGTGCTGCTGTTCCTTGCCAAGGGGAATGCGCCGATCCTGGTGCAAAAGGCCGAATGGGCGGGCAACTGGAGCGCGCACCGATACGACGCCAGGTTCCTGGTGGAGTATGTCGGGCGGGAGCTCGGTCAGCGGCTGGACTGGCAGGTCGTGCCGCTCGACGCGCCCCTCGATCAGTTGATGGCCGCACCAATCCTCTATGTCAGCGGCAAGGATTCGGTGGGGTGGTCCCGCCAGCAGACCGACCGGCTCAAGCAGTACATGGAGGCCGGCGGTTTCGTACTGGTCCAGGCTGTGAACGGGGAGCAGGCCTTCGACCGGGCCTTCAGGGGGTGGGTCCAGACCGAATTGCCCGACGCGACGCTCGAGCGATTGCCGCAGGACCATCCCATCTACTCCTGCTATTTCGACGTGGCCGCCGCGGACAGGCCGCCGCTGGAAGCCATCAAGGGGCCATGCTGGATATCGCTGCTCTACGCACCGGCCGGTTTGTCCTGTCCGTGGGACGTGGCCCAGTACGGACACGTCAACTTCCGGCTGGGCACCAACATCGCCGCCTACGTGACGGGCCTGGAGAGGCTGGAAGGGAAGCTCGCAAAGCCCGTCTACTACGTGCCCCCCGAAAGGGAGTCCGAGCCCCGGCGCGGGGCCTTCACGCTCGGCCAGGTGGTGCACGGCGGCCAGTGGCAGCCGCACAAGATCGCCTGGCCCAGGGTGCTGGAGATGGTCAATCTCAAGGCCGGCATGGATGTCTACAGCCGGCCGCTGCCCGTCAAGGTGGACGTGGAAACCCCGTTCCAGGCCCAGATGCTCTACCTGACCGGCGTGCAGGAACTGGACCTGAACCTCGACGCAAGGAACGCGTTGAAGCTCTACCTGGAGCGGGGCGGTTTCATCTTTGCCGAGGCCGCTTGTGGGAGCCGGCGCTTCGACCGGTCCTTCCGCGAACTGATGAGGGAGATGTTCCCCAAGCAGGAACTCAGGGAACTGCCGGTCGGTCATCCGCTGTTCGAGTTCGGCGAGCCGCTGCCCCGGGTGGTGTACAGCCCCGCCGTACGTCGCGCTGCGCCCGCGTTGAGACGGCCGGTCCTGGAGTTCATCGAGCTGGACGAGCGAGCCGTGATCGTCTACAGCAAGTACGACCTGAGCAGCGCCATAGACGGCCATCCCTGCTACAGTTGCCCCTCGGTTCTGGAGCCCTCTGCGAGCCGCCTCGTGCTCAAGATCGTACTCTACGGCCTGTCCAGTTGACGCGAGTGGGGGCGCCGTGCGCCTCGACGTCAGCGGGCCAGTTCCTCGAACATCCTCCGCATGGCCTCTTTGACTATTTGCTCGCTTTGCGGCGCGACCTTGCTCGTCCTCGTCTCGTAGCCCCCGGACTCGTAGACATCGGCCGTGGGAAGGTAACCGACGCTTCCGCCGCTGTAACCCAGAATGAGAGTCTCTTTGGCGGGAGAGGTCGCCCTGCCGAACAGGGCGTACTCCACGAACGCCTCGCATCCCAGGGCGACAAGGACGGCGTCGCCCACTCGGACTCCGTGCAAGGGCAGGCTTTGCGGCTCGCCGTCGTCTTCTTTCGGTGGCAACTCAGTTGTCCACAGGACCGACCGCAGAGGTAGAGGGTTCAACTCGCGCATCTTTTCGAGCGCCGTCCTGACCGCTGTGGCCGCATCCCTGCCGTGCTGTTCGAGTTCGTCGAACGTCCCCCTGCGACCTTCGGACACGGTGTAGTAAGGGTCCTGGTCTCCGCCGCACCCCTGCAAGAAAACGGCCTTCATGTCGGGGCTCTCTGTTTCCAGGAAATGGACCGCCCGCCCCATCCACTCGGCGGATAGGCTCAGGTTGCGCTGGCCCAGGGTGGTCCCGTGCATGGGGATGCTGAACAGGACAACGTCGTCGCCGCCGGTCCGGGCAAAGCGCCAGACGGTCGCTTCGTGCAGGCAGGGCCCGCCCGGGTTGTGCCCCAGCTTGATGCTGCCGTCCGGTTGTCTCTCGCGCCGGTTGCAGCCGACGTCAACCGGAGCGGCCCCGACCG